>JAFWQT010000131.1 GCA_017508965.1 Prevotella sp.
AAGAGCGCAGGTCCTGAGGCTAAGAACGTTATCTTCCTCTCTGCCGACGCATTCGGCGTGCTGCCTCCAGTATCTATCCTGACTCCTGAGCAGACGAAGTACTACTTCCTCTCTGGTTTCACCGCAAAGCTGGCTGGTACAGAGCGCGGCATCACTGAGCCAACTCCTACATTCTCTGCTTGCTTCGGCCAGGCATTCCTCGAGCTGCACCCCACAAAGTATGCTGAGGAGCTGGTGAAGAAGATGGAGAAGAGCGGTGCCAAGGCTTATCTGGTGAACACTGGTTGGAACGGAACCGGCAAGCGTATCTCTATCAAGGATACCCGCGGTATCATCGACGCTATCCTGGGTGGTGACATTCTGAACGCTCCTACCAAGAAGATTCCTTACTTCGACTTCGAGGTTCCCACACAGCTGAACGGCGTGGCTTGGGGTATTCTTGATCCTCGCGACACCTATCAGAACCGCGATGAGTGGGAAGAGAAGGCAAAAGACCTGGCTGCCCGCTTCATCAAGAACTTCAAGAAGTACGAGGGCAACGAGGCCGGTAAGGCACTTGTCGCTGCAGGACCCAAATTGTAAGATTTGGGACCGGAAGCAACTTGCCTTTGTATGAAGGCAAGATTGCTGGACCGAAGCTTTAAGAGTTTAGAGTTTAGAATTAAGAGTTAAGAGTTGTCGCCTTCGGCGATTAAGAATTAAGAATTAGAAATTCTTCTTGCTTAAAAGCTCTAACTTTAAAAATCATAAAAAGCCTGCCCTTGTGGCGGGCTTTTCTTGATTTATGTCAAAAATACACTAAATTATTGCAAAAGCTTTTTAAAACATTTGTGTGGGAGCACAAAAGTTTGTATCTTTGCATCGCTTTCGGGAGAAAGCATCCAAAAGTTTTCATAGGTTAGTAGTTTGATAGATTTAAGGTAAAGATTATGTTATTAGATTTTGAAACAAACGTGATGCTGGCGCTGACAGCAATTTTGACAATACTTGGTATTGTCGCTTTAGTTAACACTGACATCCGTTAATTGTTTTCAGGAGGCCGACGTGAGTGATCATATCGTCCTCTTTTTTTTTGTGCCTTTTTTTAAGCACCCTCCCCCTTCGCTTAATCGTTTTCACCACCACCTAACACCTAACACCCATCACCCATTTTATTCAATAAAACTTAAAAAACGCCTATTTAATCAATAAATTCACTAATAAAACGTGGAAATGTCCGTTTATTTGCGGAAATCTCCTTACCTTTGCAAACAAAAATTCTATCGGAATGAAAATCAGAATAGTGCCCATAGTGATTGCCGTGGCTTCCTTGCTCTTTGCTTCGTGCCTGAAGTCGAGCGATGAAGAAAGGGTGAGCTATAGTGATACTGCCATCGCCAGTTTCTCTTTGGGAACGCTTAACCAATATTTCACCGTCAAGGCTAAGGACGGTGTGACCGACAGCACCTACAAGAAAACCTATGCGGGAAGTAACTATAAATTCTATATCGACCACCAGGCTTGCAGAATCTACAACGTGGATTCGCTGCCGAAGGGAACCGATGTGGCTCATGTGATTTGCAACTTGAGCACCAAGAACGGTGGCACGGTGGTCATCAAGAGCTTGATCAGCGATACGCTGCGCATCTTTTCCAGCACCGACTCCATCGACTTTACCCAGCAGCGCGAGTTCCGCGTATATGCCAACAACGGTAGCGGCTTTCGTGCCTATACGGTTTCGGTGAACGTGCATAAGCAAGATGCCAATGCGTTCAGCTGGACTCGCGTGACCAGTGGCAACATTCCTTCGTATGTGCCCGTCAGCGGAAGTTCGCTGAATCGCTACAAGATTGAGAACGGACAGCTGCTGATGTCGGCCGACAATGGTGCCACCTGGACGGTCGAGACACTCGACAGCGAAGCCTCGAAACTGCCCAGTGCCAACGTGAACTTTGCCTGCAAGACCACTGCCAGCAATGCCGATACCGACTATCTGCTGATGGTTGGAACGGGCGATGCCGACAAGAAGAATGCGCTGTGCTGGTTTAAATACGAGGAGCACGGCAAAGGCGCCAAGAACAATGGCTGGTCGCTGATAGGACACGAGCAGACCGACAAATATGCGCTGCCAAAGCTGAGCAATCTCTGCATGGTGCGCTACGGCGACTATATGCTGGCTCTTGGCGGCAAGGGAATGGACGACTGCACGGCTGCAGCCTACGAAGCCCTCTATGCCAGCACTGATAACGGACAGGTATGGAAACCCAACGGGCTGGTTGCGCTGCCATTGGGATTCGACAGATCGGCCACCGACGTGAAGATGGTTGTCGACGCCGACATGTACCTGTGGCTGATATGCAGCGGAAGCGGGCAGGTGTGGCGCGGCAGGCTGAACAAGTACTCATGGGCCGAAAACCAGAAGTTCATCTATGAGTAGGCGTTTCCTTTTCCTCCTTCTCACCTTGTTGCTGGCTGGCGTTAGTGCCAGTGCGCAGGACGATGTGGAATACCGCATGGAAGTGGGAGGCGGAATAGGAATGATGGGATATCTGGGCGACTTCAACGGTTCGCTGACCAAGAACCTGCAGCCCATGGCCAGTCTGGTGCTGCGCAACAATCTGAATCCCTACATGGGTTTCAAGGCCGCAGCCTCGTATGGCAAGCTGAAGGGTACGTCGACTGCCGAGAAGACCTACTATCCCGGCTTTGTGGGGCAGGAACACAAGTTCGACAATATGCTGGTCGACTTGAACGTCACCTACGAGTATAACTTCTGGCCATACGGAACGGGGCGCGACTATCGCGGAGCAAAGCGGCTAACACCGTTTGTCATGCTCGGACTGGGCGGCACCTTCGTGAAAACCGACGAGAAGAATGTGGTAACCGCCAACATTCCTATCGGACTGGGACTGAAGTACAAGGTGGGAGCGCGAATGAACGTGGGACTGGAATGGGCCATGCACTTCACGCTAAGCGACGAGCTCGACGGAGTGAAAGACCCTTACTGGGTGGAATCCTCCGGAGCATTCAAGAACACCGAATGCTATCATACGCTGCAGTTGACGCTGACCTACAGCTTCATGGCCAAGTGCAGAACCTGTCATAACGAGGACGAGTAAACCCACCCTTGTCCCTCCCGAAGGGAGGGAAATGGATTTAGATTATAAAGAGAAATATATGGAGATCGATAAGAGCAAAAACGGTAATCAGAACCCCCTCCCTTCGGGAGGGCTGGGGGTGGGTATTCCTGCCCATATTGCCATCATCATGGATGGCAACGGGCGCTGGGCCACAGAGCGGGGACGCGAGCGCTCCTACGGTCATCAGGCCGGAGTGGAGACCGTGCGCCGCATCACGGCCGAGTGTGTCCGTCTCGGCGTGAAGTATCTCACGCTCTATACCTTCTCTACCGAGAACTGGAACCGCCCGGCCGACGAGATTTCGGCCCTGATGGGACTGGTGCTGTCGTCGCTCGAAGACGAGATATTCATGAAGAATAACGTGCGCTTCCGCGTGATTGGCGACCTGAAGCGGCTGCCCGACGAGGTGCAGCAGAAACTGCACGAGACCGAGGAGCACACTGCCCAGAACACGGCCATGACCATGGTGGTGGCGCTGAGCTACTCGTCAAGATGGGAGATAACCGAGGCCGTCAGGCAGATTGTCTCTGAGGTGCACGACATGGAAGAGCTTCCTGAAAATATATTCAAGAATATGAAGACCGGAGGCATCCGTGCCGAGGACATCACCGAAGAAACCATCAGCCGGCATCTGGCCACCAGTTTCATGCCCGACCCCGACCTGCTCATCCGCACAGGCGGCGAACTGCGCATCTCGAACTACCTGCTGTGGCAGATTGCCTATTCGGAACTGTATTTCTGCGACACCTACTGGCCCGATTTCTCGGAAGAAGACCTGCACAAGGCCATTGCCAGCTATCAGAGCAGGCAGCGCCGTTTCGGCAAGACCGAGGCACAGGTGGAAGAGGGGAGACCCACCCCCGGCCCCTCCCTGTAATGGAGGGGAGTAATTACTTCAAAAGGAAAAATGACAGTTATGATTAAATACATAATAAACAAGGCGGGAAACATTTCACTCCCCTCCATCATAGGGAGGGGCTGGGGGTGGGTCCTGTTTTTCCTCTTTTCATTCAGCAGCATCGCTGCTCAGGAAAAAATCATCAATCCCGACATCACCTATGCCGGTTCGCCGCGCACCTGCACCATCGCCGGACTGAACGTTTCGGGTATCGAGGGTTATGAGGACTATGTGCTGACCGGAATATCCGGACTTTCCGTTGGCGATGAAATCGAACTGCCCGGCGCGAAGATTACCGAGGCCGTGAAGCGCTATTGGAAGCACGGACTGTTCTCGAACGTGGCCATCACAGCCGACTCGCTGATTGGCGACAAGGTGTATCTGCATATCCACCTGACGGTGCGCCCCCGAGTGAGCACTATCAACTATATTGGACTGAAGAAGTCGGAACGCGAAGACATGGAGCAGAAACTGGGTCTGCTGAAAGGCAACCAGATTACGCCCAACATGATTGACCGCGCCAAGATCCTGGCTAAGAAATACTTCGACGACAAAGGTTATAAGAATGCCGACATCTCTATCGTGCAGCGCGACGACCCAAGCAAGAAGAACAATGTGATCCTCGACGTGACCGTCGACAAGAAGGAAAAGATAAAAATCCGCAATATCATCATCGACGGCAACAACAACCTGTCGGACAAACGCATTAAAGGTTCGCTCTTCACCAAGGGAGCCCTGACGAAGACCCACGAGGCCGGAAAGTTCGGCAATATCTTCAAGTCGAAGAAGTACACGCCCGAGCGTTACAAGGCCGACAAGGATAACCTCATCAACAAATACTACGAGCTGGGTTATCGCGATGCCGTCATCGTGGAAGACTCGGTGTGGACCAACGACCCCAAACACGTTAATATATATATTAAGGTGGACGAGGGAAAGAAATACTACATCCGTAACATCACGTGGGTGGGCAACACCGTATATCCAACAAATAGAGTGGGCAACAGACCTGGTCTGAGCGATGTCCTCGGCATGAAGAAGGGCGACGTGTACAACCAGAAGCTGATGAACAAGCGACTCACCGAAGACGACGATGCCGTGGGCAACCTCTACTGGAACAATGGTTATCTGTTCTATAACCTGCAGCCGACCGAAGTGAACATCGTGGGCGACTCTATCGACCTGGAGATGCGTATCTTCGAGGGACAGCAGGCACACATCAGCCGCGTGCGCATCAATGGTAACGACCGTCTCTACGAGAACGTGGTGCGCCGCGAACTGCGCACCAAGCCGGGCGACCTCTTCAACAAGGAAGCCCTGACGCGTTCGGCCCGTGAACTGGCTTCGATGGGACATTTCGACCCCGAGCAGGTGGCTCCCGACGTGAAGCCTAACTACGAGGACGGAACGGTGAACATCGACTGGAACCTGGTGGGTAAGTCGAACGACCAGGTTGAGTTCTCGCTCGGTTGGGGACAGACGGGTGTCATCGGACGTATCGGTCTGAAACTGAACAACTTCTCCATGCGCAACCTGTTCCGCAAGAACCGCGAGCACCGTGGCATCATGCCTATCGGCGACGGTGAGGTGCTGAGCATCGGTGCGCAGACCAACGGTACTTACTACCAGTCGTATAATGCCAGCTACTCAACCAACTGGTTTGGTGGCAAGCGTCCTGTGCAGTTCTCGGTCGGTGCCTACTATTCCAAGCAGACCGACGTGTCGAGCAACTACTACAACAGCGCCTATTTCAACAACTACTATTCTTACATGTACGGTGGTATCGGTTCGAGCTACTACAATAGCTACGAGAACTACTACGACCCCGACAAGTATATCCAACTCTTCGGTGCCAGTCTCGGATGGGGTAAGCGTCTGCGCTGGCCCGACGACTATTTCCAGCTCGGCATCCAGCTGGCCTACACCCGCTACATGCTGAAGCAGTGGCGCTACTTCCTGGTGCAGAACGGTAACTGTAACAACCTGAACCTGAGCCTGACGCTCTCGCGTACGTCTACCGACAACCAGCTCTTCCCGCGCCGCGGTTCTGAGTTTGTGGCCAGCGTATCCCTCACGCCGCCATGGTCGGCCTTCGACGGAAAAGACTACAAGCACCTGAACGATGTGTACACATCCGAGGTGCAGGCTACCAGGTCGCTTACCGATGCAGCCAGTGCTGCACAGCAGGAGCGTTACCGCTGGGTGGAGTATCACAAGTGGAAGTTCAAGAGCCGCACCTATACCGCACTCACAGGTGGTGTCAAGTGTCTGGTGCTCATGACTCGCGTGGAACTGGGTATCCTGGGCAACTACAACAAGTATAAGAAGTCGCCGTTCGAGACCTACTACATGGGTGGTGACGGTATGTCGGGCTATTCTACGAGCTATGCCGAAGAGACCATCGGACTGCGTGGTTACGAGAACGGTTCGCTCACGCCTTATGGTTCTGAGGGCTATGCCTACGACCGTTTCGCCGTCGAGCTCCGCTATCCGTTCCTCCTGGGCAACACCACCATCTATGGTCTGACCTTCGCCGAGGCCGGTAATGCCTGGACCGATGCCAAGAAATTCAATCCCTTCGACATGAAGCGTTCTGCCGGCGCCGGCGTGCGCATCTTCCTCCCGATGGTGGGTCTGATGGGTATCGACTGGGCCTACGGTTTCGACAAGGTGTTCGGTTCAAAGGGCGGCAGTCAGTTCCATTTCGTGCTCGGTCAGGAGTTCTAGTTATTCTAGTATCCCTAGAAGTCCTAGATTATCTAGGTATCCTGATTTAGGGTTTTCCGCTAAGAAAATAGTGGTTTCCCTATTGCAAATATAAAAAGAAGATGTAAATTTGCACCGTCAAACAACATTTCTAACTATAAAAAAGAAAACGTTATGAAGAAATTTATCGTCTGTACAATATGTGCCCTCTGTTGCATGGCAACGGCTCAGGCACAGAAGTTTGCGCTCGTGGATATGGAATACATCCTGAAGAACGTTCCTGCCTACGAGCGGGCCAACGAGCAGCTGGCACAGGTGAGCAAGAAGTGGCAGGCCGAGGTGGAGGCACTCAACACCGAGGCACAGACCATGTATAAGAACTATCAGAACGAGGTGGTGTTCCTCTCGCAGGAGCAGAAGAAGGCCAAGCAGGAAGCTATCATGCAGAAAGAGAAAGAGGCCAGCGACCTGAAGAAGAAGTATTTCGGTCCCGAAGGCGAGCTTTTCAAGAAGCGTGAGGCCTTGATGACGCCTATCCAGGAGGAAATCTACAACGCCGTGAAGGACATCAGCGACTTGCGTGGCTATTCGCTGGTTGTCGACCGCGCCTCCAACTCGGGCATCATCTATGGATCGCCCAAGGTGGACATCTCCAATGAGGTGCTTCAGAAACTCGGCTACAGTGCTGACTAACCGGTTCTCCGGCTAACCGGCTAAAAATAGAATAACAAGTTTAACATCAATAAAAAAGAAGACAAAATGAAGAAAGTTTTAGTTATGTTGCTGATGCTGGCTCCTATGGCTGCATTCGCTCAGAAGTTCGGCCATGTCGATGTGCAGGCTGTCATCACCTCTCTCCCCGAGTACACCCGTGCTGAAGGCGAGCTCAAGGCTAAGGGTCAGGAATACGAGAACGAACTCAAGGCTATGCAGGATGAAATCCAGCGTAAGTTAGACGAGTACGAGAAGACCAAGAGCACGATGAATGCCACTAAGCAGCAGGAAACCGAGAAGGCTATCCAGGACTTGGCCAACAAGTTCCAGCAGGCTCAGCAGGACAATGCACAGGCTTTCCAGAAGCTACAGCAGGAGAAGATGGCTCCCATCCAGCAGAAGGTGTTCCAGGCTGTGGAGAATGTGGGTAAGAACGGCGGCTATGTCTACATCATGCAGGCCCAGAGTCTTCCTTACATCAGCGCCACACTCTCGAAGGACGTGACTGCCGACGTGAAGGCTGAGATTCAGAAACTGAAATAATAAACCGATTCGCCCCTTCCCTCCCAGTGAGGGAGGGGGTTATGTGATAAAAGTTGGGTGAAGGATAAATAAAATAATAGCATAACAGATTAATATGGAACAGAAAAACAGACTGGTAGTATTGGCGTTTCTGCTGATTCTTCATTCTTCACTCTTTATTCTTCATTCCCAGGCACAGATTCGCTTTGGCTATCTCTCATATAGCCAGACACTTCAGTCGATGCCCGATTATTCCCGGGCAAAGAACAATCTCGACGCGCTGCGCAAGCAGTTCGATGCCGAGATGAAGCGTGCCGAGGAGGAATTCAACAAGAAATACGAGGAGTTTCTCGAGGGCATGAACGATTTCGCCGTGTCTATCCGCAACAAGCGCCAGAGCGAGCTGCAGGAACTCATGGAGAAAAACATGGCCTTCAAGCAGGAGGCCCAGCGACTGCTCAAGAGTGCCGAGACCGATGCCATGACACCGCTGCGCGAGAAACTGTCGGCGGCCTTGGCCAAGGTGGCACAGGAGCGCGGACTGGCCTTCATCCTCAATACCGACGGCGATGCGCTGCCCTACGTGGATTCCACACAGGGCGAGGACGTAACGGAATACGTGAAGCGTGAATTTTCCAAGTAGTCCAGGACCAATTGGTGTGTTCGACTCAGGCTATGGCGGCCTGACCATCCTGCACCAGATGCGGCAGATTCTGCCGCAATACGACTATTTGTATCTGGGCGACAACGCCCGTGCTCCCTATGGCTCACGTTCGTTCGACGTGGTGTATAAGTTTACGCGAGAGGCCGTCGGGAAACTTTTTTCCATGGGATGCCATTTGGTCATCCTGGCCTGTAACACTGCCTCGGCCAAGGCATTACGCTCCATTCAGCAGAACGACCTCCCGCAGTGGGATGCCTCGCGGCGCGTGCTGGGCATCATCCGTCCCACGGCCGAGTGCATCGGCAGCATCACCCGTACCCGCCATGTGGGCATCCTGGCCACCGAGGGAACTATCCGCAGCGAGAGCTACGACCTGGAAATCGGCAAGTTATTCCCCGATATCCGTGTGTCGGGCGTGGCCTGTCCCCTTTGGGCTGCCATCGTTGAGGCCAACGAGGCCGACTCTCCGGGTGCCGACTATTTTGTGCAGAAGCGCATCACCCAGCTGATGCTCAAAGACCGTGAGATAGACACCATCATCCTCGGCTGCACCCACTATCCGCTGCTCTTCAACAGCATACTGAAGTATGTGCCCCGCGGCGTGAAGATTGTGCCGCAGGGAGAATACGTGGCCAACAGTCTGAAGGCCTATCTCGGTCATCATCCCGAGATGGAGCAAGTCATCACAAAAACGGGTTCCGTGCGGTATCTTACCACCGAGAACCCCGAAAAATTCAAGGAATCAGCCCAAGTCTTCCTTCACGAGCAAGTAGAAGTGGAAAGCGTTTCTTTCGACTAATTTCTCACTCCAATCTTCTTTGAAAAGTATCGTACGGGATACCAAACGGCGAGCCATCCTACTATCAGTACGGTGAAGAAGATGACGACGATGTCCTGCGGGTGAACGCTCACGGGATAGGCGTTCACGATGAACGAACCTTCGCTCTCGCCGAGATGTACGATGCCGTAGGTCTGCTGAATCCAGCAGAGCAGCAGTCCGACGAGAATGCCGATGACGGCGCCGATGGCCGAAATCATGCGGCCCTCGAACAGGAATATCTGGGTGATTTGTTTGTCGTTGGCTCCCAGGTTGCGCAGCGTCACCACATCGTCTTTCTTGTCGATCATCAGCATCGAGAGCGAACTGATGATGTTGAAGCAGGCCACGATGAGGATGAAGGTCAGGAAGATATAGGCAATGAATTTCTCTACTTTCATGATGCGGAAGGTGTCTTCCTGCTGTTCGTAGCGGTCGAGCACCTTATATTTAGTGCCGGCAATCTTCTGCATCTTGGCTTTCACGTCGTCGATGTCACTGCCCGGCTTTACGCGCATCTCGAGCGACGAAACCATGCCTTGCTGGTCGAATATGGTGCGGGCAAAGCTGATGGAGGTGATGATGTAGTTGCGGTCGTAGAGCGACTGCTGCACGGAGAACACCACGCCGGGCGTGATGAGCGAGTCTTCCACAAATCCTTCTTCGGGATTCATCAGGTCAAGCTGTCCCTCGCGCCGCGGGGCATAGATTTTCAGATAGCCGGGCCAGTCGGCGCTCATGCCCATGGTCTGTGCCAGCCGGATGCCCAGCGTGCCGTATTGCAGGTTGGCGGCCCTGAGCTGGAACGAGCCGTTGCCGTAGAGAATCTCGTTGATATGGGTAAGTTCGGCGAAGTTATCGTCCACACCCTTAATCTTTACCATTGCCTGACGGTTGCCGTAGACGGCCAGCGCCTGGTCTTCCACGGTTTCGGTCACCACGTCCACTTCGGGCAGCTGGCGGATTTCGGTTAGGATGGGGTCGTCGGCAGCCACCGTTTTCCCTTCTATGGGCACTACTTGCAGTTGCGGGTCGAAGGCGGTAAACAGCGTTGCCACCAGGTCGTGGAATCCGTTGAACACCGAGAGCGTCACCACCAGAGCAATGGTTGCGATGGCCACACCCACCACCGAAATGGCAGAAATCAGGTTAATCACGTTCGTCGATTTCTTCGAGAACAGATACCTTTTGGCAATGTAAAACGGGAAGTTCATATTTAGTTAGGAGTTAGGAGTTAGGAGTTAGGAGTTGGGTTTATTATTTTCTTTTTTCAAAGACTCTTTGGTGGTTTTTGTTATTGACATAAACAGTTTTTTCAATTCCTCACAGTCGGACATGATGGAATCATATTCGTTTTTATTTAAATATTTGGAGCGAAAGAGTACATCCAGCCAATACATAGTTTCAGCTGTTTCTTTTAGAGATATGTAGGCCTTTGAGAGGAAATCTTTCTTGCTTATACCATATTGTGCTTCTGCAAGGTTTGCTCCAATGCTGGTTCCACTTCTCAGAATCTGATTAGATGTAACGAATTCCCTTTTTTCTTCGGTTAGGTATCGGTTAAGATTTATTATGCGTATTGAAAAATCAACACACTTATTATATATAAAGCTCCGAAAATCTTCCATATCTCTCAATCAATAACTCCTAACTCCTAATTCCTAACTCCTAACTCCTTAAAAGTTCATCGATGTGGTCGATATAGTCGAGCGAGTCGTCGATGAAGAAGCGCAGTTCGGGAATGATGCGCACCTGGTTGCGGATGCGCTGTCCCAGGTCGTAGCGGATGGTCTTCGCGTTTGTATTCACATTGTTAATCACCTCCTCGGCTTTTTCCGAGGGGAACACGCTCAGATAGGCAGTGCATACGCTCAGGTCGGGTGAGATTTTCACACGCGTCACGCTGACCATCATCCCGTGCATCCGCCGTGTCTGGCCCTGGAAAATCTGCGCCAGTTCCTTCTGAAGCAGGCGCGATATCTTTGCTTGTCTTGTCTCTTGCATATTCTTTATTTCTATTTTCGCTGGCAAAGGTACGAATAATCGAGGGCAGAACAAAATAAATTATTTATTTTTTCTTCCATGTGCTTAGTTACGTGGCCGTTTAGGCGAAAAATGATTAAAACACAAAGAATGCAAAGGTACAAAGTTTTTTTCAATTATTAATCTTTGTGCCTTTGTGTTGAGTTAAAGAGTTTCAGACAAACATACTATTTCTTAAAAAAATTTCGTATGCGGAGATTCAGTTCGCTGACATCCGACAGCAGGTTCCAGATGCCATCCTCCGAGAGCACGCCGCGCTTCAGGTCTGCCGGCAGTCGTCCGGCCTCGTCGTCGGCGAAGTCCTGTTTCCATTCCTCGCTGCCGTAATAAGCGTCCAGCGCGGCGATGGCCTCCTGCGCCTCCTCGTAGTTGTCGAGTGCCGCCGAGAGCTCCATCACTGCTTTCGCGGCGCTTTCCATGCGTCGCTCCATTTCCATTATTTTTTCGATCTGTTCCATAGTGTCGTGTTTATTCAATCTTCTCGATAATCAGTTCGGAAGAGCCGTCCTCCAGCGAGTTATACGCATCATAGTGGATATGACATCCGGTTTTCTCGTTTGCCAAGTCCGCCAGTTGCCCTGCCAGTGAGAGCAGCCCCTCTTTGTTGGCGGAAATCACCACGGTTCCCCCATCCTCCACACGCACTTTGACGGTGGACCCGTCTTCCCAGTTTATTTCCATGGATTCCGTATTATCTTTACAGACCGGCCTCCAGCAGCTGTTCGCAGATGCTCTTCATGCCACTGATGGAAGGATGGCCGTTCTGCTTCTCGATATCATGGAGTTCCACGAGCTGCACCTCGTAGTGCTTGCACACTTCGCGCATCGATTCGTTGACCTCCTCACTCAGTTCCGAGTTCAGGATAAAGCAGAGTTTTGCCTTGGGGTAACGCTTCTGGAGCAAGTCAATCAGACAGGCCAGCGCAGGGCGGAAACTTTTGCAGTCCTCTTTTGTCCAGTCCGAATATTGGTATTCGCCTATGGGAGCGCGGGCCCAAGCATCGTTGGTGCCGCCGAAGACGAAGATGATGTCAGGGTTGCCCAGACTGTCCACGCGCGAGATGAAGTTGCTGCGCGAGGTGTCCATACGGCCGTATCCCGTTCCGCAGATGGTTGTGCCGCCCCACGAATCGTTTTTCTCCAGCGTGTAGCCCTTGGCCTTCGTGTAGAGGCTCCACCAAGTCTGCTCCACTTCCGTCACGTCGTTACGGTCGTTGGGATAAAACGAAGCGTAGTTGGCTGGAATGACACCGATAAACGTTGAATACGAGTCGCCGAGCACCGACACTTTCTTTGTCTGAGCCGATGCACAGGTCCATGTGCCCACCATCAGCATAAGGAATAGAATTTTCTTCATCATGATTTAAATTTTTAGCGTTGCAAAATAACAAAAAATCCACGAGACCGCCAAAGGAAAAGCATTTAATTTGTTCTGGAAAAAATAATGTATATTCTGTTATTCCTCTCATTTACATATTTTTTTCACGCTCAAAAAAGAGAATAGGTTCTCTTTCTCTTCGCCCAATCAAAATTTTGCACTAACTTTGCAGCCGATTTTCATGAATATCAACGGAATATGATACAATCGTTACAGAGGCTTAGCCAGTGGCTCGCCAAACATGCTTCGGCATTCATCATCGCCGTAGCCGTCATCACGTTTCTGTTGCCCGAGATTTTCAAATGGGTGCATGGGAATACGCAGACGGTGATTCTGGGACTGATTATGCTGACGATGGGACTGACGCTGACTACACAGGACTTCAAGGTAGTGCTGCAGCGGCCTTGGGATTTTCTCGTAGGTACCGTGGCGCAGTTCGTGATTATGCCGGGAGTGGCTTACCTGCTGGTGCATGTATGGCATCTGGAACCGGCATTGGCGCTGGGTATCCTGCTGGTGGGCTGTTGTCCGGGAGGCGTTTCCAGCAACATCATGTCGTATCTCTGTCATGGCGATGTGGCTTTCTCGGTGGGAATGACCTGTGCCTCAACCGTTCTGGCGCCTGTGATGACACCCCTGCTGATGCAGCTGACGGCGGGTGCCATCATTGAAATCGATACGGTGGGCATGTTTCTGAATATCCTGATAGTGACGATTCTGCCTATTGCGTTGGGCTGCATTTTGAACTACTATTACAGCAAGCGGGAGAGTTTCCAGACGCTGCAGGCGCTGATGCCCGGCACTTCGGTCATCCTGCTGGCCTGTATCGTGGGCGGTGTTATCTCTACGGTTCACGACCCGTTGGTGGAGCGCGGCTTCATGCTGTTCATATGGACCTTTGCCGTGGTGTTCTGCCACAATTCATTGGGGTATCTGCTGGGATGGGTGGCAGGTCGTCTGGCTGGTTTCAATACGGCCAAGAAGCGCACCATCAGTATTGAGGTGGGCATGCAGAATGCGGGACTGGCTACGGTGCTGGCCGGTACGTTCTTTGCCGCGCAGCCCCTGTCGGTGTTGCCCTGTGCCATTTCGTGTGCATGGCACAGCATTAGCGGCACCATTTTGGCTGGACTATATCGGAGAATGGACGATAAGAAAATGTAGAATGTAGAATGGAGAATGGAGAATTATGATTACCTGGTTTGCGGGGTTTTTCTGCGGTGCGACCGCAGAACACCAGACGGCTTGACAGGTAATCATAATTCTCCATTCTACATTCTACATTATTAATGAGCCCGCTGCTTGAGGATGACGTAGATGATGACGGGGGCACCCATGATGGGCGTCACGGCATTGAGGGGGATGATGCCTTTGTCGCCTGGCAATACGCAGATGATGTTGCACACCAGGGCAATGGCAGCACCCGTCAGGATAGTTGCCGGCATGAGCAGCTGATGATTCTCGGTGCCGAGGAACATACGGGCAATGTGGGGAACGGCAAGTCCGATGAAGGCCACGGGACCGCAGAAGGCCGTGGTGATGGCGGTAAGTACACCGGTCACGAAGAGCAGCCAGTTGCGCGTCCGTCGGGTATTGATGCCAAGGTTCTCGGCATATTGCTCGCCCAGCAACAAGGCGTTGAGGGGCTTGATGAGCAGCAGCGAACCGATGAGTCCCAGCAGACTGATGATGGCAAAGGCAGGCATCTGTTCCATGGTGACGCCGCCGAAGTTGCCCAATCCCCATACCATATACGACTGTACGCCCTCTTCCGTTGCGAAGAAATTAAGCAGTGAGATGGCGGAAGAAGAGATATAGCCGATCATGATGCCGATGATGAGCAGCATGATATTGTTTTTCACGAGTGTTGAGAATGCCAGAATGAGTGCCATGACCAGCATGGCGCCCACGAATGCTGCAAAGAGCACGGCCATGAATCCCGAGAGCGAGAATCCGGCAGCCGAAATGCTGCCTCCCATGAGCAGCATCACCAGAGCTACGCCCAGCGAGGCGCCGCTGTTGATACCGAAAATACTGGGACCTGCCAGCGGGTTGCGGAAAGCCGTCTGAAGCATCAGTCCGCTCACGGCAAGCGATGCACCGCAGAGCATGGCGGTAATGGCCTGGGGCAGACGGTTCTGCATGACGATGTATTGCCATGAGGGTGGCGCGTCGGTCTTGGTTCCGAAAAGAATGCCGAACACGTCGGTGGCAGGAATGTCGACGGCACCCACCACGAGATTGACGGCAAAGAGCAACACGATGAGCAGGCTGAAGCCAAAGAAGTATCTGGTTCTCATTTTTTCACCTTAATAAAATATTGCGGGTCGCCAAGTCCGAGTTCCGGGTGGGCGATGGTGATGAAGTCGCGCAGCAGCAGGTCGGGATGGAAGGGCGTGTCCTCGTAGAAGGTAGAGGTTGCCGTGTTGCAGCCATAGATTTCGCCCTCGCGGAAAGCCTTGAACTGACTGTAGCCTTTATGCTCGGCGAGCAGCGCCTGCGGTGTGATGGCCTGCGGAGAGTTGTAGCGGAAGAGCCATACGTTGCAGTTCAAACCTTTCTCGAAAACACTCTCGAAGGGCAGTGGCAGCGAACCGCTCTGTTCGTCGTCCGACCATGGATATGCCGCTCCGGCATCAAGAATCATGCGTCCGATGGTGCTTTTCCCGCCGGGCACATACCACACCGGACCGGTCAGTTTGTCCATGAGGACCGAGGGTTTCTTCGACGGTGCGACCGTCGAACACCTGACGGCTTTGGCCTTTAGGCTCAGGTAGTTTTTCTCCACCTGGCTGAAAAGGCTGTCAGCCTGCCCGGTGGCACCGAAGAGCATTCCGTAGAAACGCATCCATTCGGCGCGTCCCAGTGCCGAGGTTTCCATATAGTCGGCCATCTCCACGATGGGGATGCCAATCTTTTCGAGTCGTCCGTAGCCGCCGCTGTTCTGGAATGGCGAGAGGAAGATGGCGTCGGCCTGCAGGTCGATGATGGTCTCGAGCGTGGGCTGCAGCGCACTGCCGCAATCCTTGACCTGCCCGTTCTTTACCCGTTCCTGCATCCATGGCAGGTGGATGTACTGCACGTCGCACACCCCTTTCACCGCATCGCGCTGTCCGAGTTGGTCGACTAGTCCGCAATGTACGCTGGTGGAGATAACTGCCCGCCGGACGGGTGTCCGTATGACGGTGCCCTGAGGCATCTGTCCCGGCAGCTGGGCATCGGCAGGAACGAGCAGATAGGTGTGGAGCGTCTTGCCGATGTTCCACGGGTCCGACAGTTTCACTTCGGTGTATTCCTTATGCTTGACGATGGTCAGTTTCTGGGCATATTTCAGCCGGATGGTATCGCCCTCGTGGGTGGCTGTCTGGCCTCCCGGCGCTTTCCGGCATGCTGCCATTGCGAGGCAGAGCAGAAAGAGCAGTATGAATTTTGTTTTCATTGTTTTTGCCTAAATCTGTTGCAAAGATAATGAAATTTCCTGTTTTTATTTGCAGATAAAGTGAAAAAGTTGTATCTTTGCCCTCGAATGGTGATGCAACGGCTCTCAGCCGCGGCATAAAAGGGAATCTGGTGAGAATCCAGAGCAGTACCCGCTACTGTAAGTTCCATTATCGGAAAAGCAGGAAAACCACTGCCGCTCGCGGCGGGAAGGTGCATTTCCGGGAACAAGTCAGGAAACCTGCCACTCATTGCAAGATTACGCTGTCCACGGGATTATGGGCGCGGCACATTCTTTTCACGTTGTTTACGAAAGCTCTGGGATTTCAGGGGAATTCTTGGAGTATCATGCCAAGACCTAATGGATTGTATTATATAAGTTTGTTTAAAATAGGGCAGGGTGAAGTCGTGAGATTTTTCCCTGCCTTTTGTTTTCAGAGCTGTCCCGATTCCACCAGTCTTACCACCCTTTCCGTCAGTCGGTCAACGCCCTCAGGGTCGTATTCCTTCATGAGCGAGGCACCGAACGTCCAGGCAAAGGCCTGGTAGAAACCCGCACGCACCGGACCGAGGAAGGCCTGGATGAGCTGATAGCTCGACGAGTTGCACTCGCGATAGATGAGTTTGATGAGCAATTTGCCCTGGCTGTACGACAGTTTCTTCATTCTGGGCGTGTATTCCTTCTTGATGCTTTCCTCCACGCGCTTCATGTGCTGGTCCTTGGCTTTCTTGTCGGGCAGCGTCTGCAGGTAGTCGTAGGTCTCGATGATAATCTGGTTGGCCTCCTTGGCGATGGGCAGCACCTTCTTCACGTTATAGACCAGGCGGTTGTATTTCTGGCGCTCCTTCTCGTTCTTGAACACGGGTTGCCCATATACATACACGTTGTTGAACTCAACATACTGTATGCTGTCGCCGTCTTTCAGCACCTTGCTCACCTTGACCATGGGCACGAACGTGGGGTTGTCCATGTCAACCTCCAAGTCTTCAGGGTTCACATGGCCCGGCCTGTCCTTTTGTGCCCAGCACATCAGCGGCAGCACCGCAAGCAGCATCAGCGCCAATTTTCTCATTGGCTGCAAAGGTAATCCAAATGTACGGAAAATCAAAATAAAACCGTAGTTTTAAGTTTTGTTTCGGAAAAATTCTATAACTTTGCCCCCGAAATGAGTAACATATTGATAACGGGTGCCACAGGCTTCATCGGCGGCTTCATCGTAGACGAGGCTTTGCGGCGCGATATGGACGTGTGGGTACTGCTGCGCAAGAGCAGTTCACGAAAGTGGCTTACCGACGGGCGAATCCGTTTCATCGAGGCCGACATGTCGTCGGAAGACGATCTGACGGAGAAGATGCGCGGCCTGCGGTTCGACTACGTGGTGCATGCCGCCGGTGTGACCAAGAGTCTGCACCGCGAGGATTTCCGTCGCGTCAACGTGGGATGCACGAAAAACCTGGTGAACGCCCTGCTGCGCCTGGAGATGCCGCTCCGTAAGTTCGTCTATCTGAGCTCGCTCAGCGTCTTCGGACCTGTGCGCGAAGAGCAGCCCTATACGGAAATCCTCGAAACCGACCGCCCACAGCCCAACACCGAATACGGCAAGAGCAAGCTCGAGGCTGAGCAGTGGCTGGAGGGGATGTTGCAGACTGACCGCAACACACCCGGCGGCAACGGTGAGGCGGCGGGACTGCCCGTTGTCTTCCTCAGGCCAACAGGCGTCTACGGACCGCGTGAGCGCGACTATTTCATGATGGCCAAGAGCATTAAGGCACACACCGACTTTGCCGTTGGCTATAAGCCGCAGGACATCACCTTCGTATATGTGCTCGACGTGGTGCAGGCCATCTTCCTGGCACTCGAGAAGGGAGCGCCCGGAAGGAAGTATTTTCTCAGCGACGGGCAGGTGTACCGCTCGTCGGCCTTCAGCGAACTCATCCGCCGCGAACTGGGCAATCCCTGGTGGATACGCATCACGGCACCGCTATGGCTGCTGCGCATCATCACCTTCTGCGGTGAATACGTGGGCAGAATCACCGGCAAGGTGACGGCCCTGAACAACGATAAATACCACATCATGAAGCAGCGCAACTGGCGCTGCGACATCGGTCCGGCGCGCCGCGAACTGGGTTTTGAGCCGAAGTTCCAGCTCGACGAAGGCGTGCGCCTGACCATCCGCTGGTATAAGGAAAACGGATGGCTGTAATAGTCAGAAAAAAGAATAGATGAAATTTAAGATAAAAGACCTTTTCAAGATAGAGAAGAAGCCCAAGAAGGGACTGATGGCCTTGGAGTGGGTGGTGTTCGGCTACCTGCTGCTCACGCTGCTGGTCATCCTGTTCTGCTACACCAAGGTGCAGAACCCCAACGCCATGATATGGGGGCGCGTGCATATTGCCGTCACCACCCTGCTCATGTGGGCCGTCTATCGGATGGTGCCCTGCCGGTTGACGCGCCTGCTGCGCGTGGTCGTGCAGATGTCGCTGCTGTCGTGGTGGTATCCCGACACCTACGAAATCAACCGCATGCTGCCCAATCTCGACCATGTGTTCGCCGGTTGGGAACAGCAGCTCTTCGGTTGTCAGCCAGCCCTGCTGTTTGCCGAAAAGTGTTCCAACATGGTGTTCTCTGAACTGATGTGCCTGGGCTATGTGTCGTATTTTCCGCTGATTCTGCTGGTCGAGATCTACTATTTCTTCATGCGCTATGCCGACTTCAGCCGTTGTGCCTTCATCGTGCTGACCTCGTTTTTTATCTATTACGTCATCTTTATTATGGTTCCCGTCACCGGCCCCATGTTCTATTATCTGGCGGTCGGCACCGACGATATTGCGCGCGGCGTGTTCCCCAATCTGGGAAACTACTTCAACTTCCATCAGGAAATGCTGCCCACCCCGGGCTATACCGACGGTTTTTTCTATCAGATGGTCGTCGACACCCACGATGCCGGCGAGCGCCCCACGGCCGCTTTCCCCTCAAGTCATGTGGGCATCACCACCGTACTGATGTGGCTGGCCTGGAAGGCCAAGAGCCGGAGGCTGCTCCTCTGGATGCTTCCGTTCTATGTGCTGCTGTGTCTCTCCACGGTGTACATCATGGCCCACTATGTCGTTGACGTCATTGCAGGCCTTGTTACGGGCACGCTGTTCTTCTGGGGACTGTATTTGGCAACAGCAAATATGAAAGATAAATGATTATGAAGAAACTCTATATTGAAACCTACGGATGCCAGATGAACGTGGCCGACTCGGAAGTGGTGGCCTCGGTGATGCAGATGGCTGGCTATGAAGTATGTGAAACGGTGGAAGAGGCCGATGCCGTCTTTCTTAACACCTGTTCGGTGCGCGACAATGCCGAGCAGAAAATATACCACAGACTGGATGTGTTGGCTGCACTCAAAAAGAAGAGGGAAGCATCCAACACCCATCACCCAACGCCCAACCCCCTCATCATCGGCGTTCTCGGCTGTATGGCTGAGCGCGTGAAGGAGGACCTTTTGGAGAATCATCACTGCGACCTCGTGGCCGGACCTGATGCCTACCTCACGTTGCCCGACCTGGTGGCACAGGCAGAGCTTGGGCACAAGGCCATTAATGTGGA
Organism: Prevotella sp.; assembly: GCA_017508965.1. Classification (GTDB taxonomy): domain Bacteria; phylum Bacteroidota; class Bacteroidia; order Bacteroidales; family Bacteroidaceae; genus Prevotella. Next base: position 19,898 of record JAFWQT010000131.1, read on the forward strand.
ACTCTCCACGACCGAGACCTATCGCGACGTGATTCCCCAGCGCATTGGCCTGGGACATAAGATTGGCGGTTTTGTCAGCATCATGCGCGGCTGCAACAACTTCTGCCACTATTGCATCGTGCCCTTCACCCGAGGCCGTGAGCGCAGCCGTGACGTGGAAAGCATCCTCCGCGAAGTGCGCGACCTTCGCGACCGTGGTTTCAAGGAAGTAACGCTTCTGGGACAGAACGTTAACAGCTACGGGCTAAGCCTGTCATCCAACACCCAACACCCAACACCCAACACCCAGACTTCCTTCGCCCAACTGCTCCGCCTCGTTGCCCGCGAGGTTCCCGAGATGCGCGTGCGCTTCACCACCTCCAATCCCGAGGACATGACCGAGGACATACTCCATGCCATTGCCGAGGAGCCCAACCTCTGCCGCCATATCCATTTCCCCGCACAGAGCGGCAGCAACCGCATACTGAAACTGATGAACCGCAAATACACCCGCGAGGATTATCTGCAGAAGATAGAGGCCATCCGACGCATCATTCCCGGCTGCGGAATCACAACCGATGTATTTGTGGGCTATCACGACGAGACCGAGGAAGACTTCCAGCAGACGCTCTCGCTGGTGCGTGAGGTGGGTTTCGATTCCGCCTTTATGTTCAAATATTCCGAGCGTCCCGGCACTTTTGCCGCCCGCCATCTGCCCGACAACATCCCCGAGGAAGAGAAGATTCGCCGCCTGAACGAACTCATTGCCCTGCAGACGGAGATTTCAGCCCAGCGCAATCGCGAAGACGAAGGCCGTGAGTTTGAGGTGCTTGTGGAAGGTTTCAGCAAGCGCAGCCGCGAACAGCTCTGCGGCCGCAACGAGCAAAACAAGATGGTGGTGTTCGACAAAGCCGGTCATCACATCGGCGAGCGCGTCCGCGTGCGCATCACCGGCAGCACCAGCGCCACCCTTTTCGGCGAAGCTATTTCGTGAAAAACATCTTACAACGGGTTTTCGCAATCTGGAAAATGAACGGGCTAAAAAGCGCAGAAAAATGGCTTCCGAACCGCAAAAACCGGGCAAAAGATATTGATTTGAAAGAAAAAATCTAGAGAATTTCCTTCAAATCAATATCTTTTCATCATCAAATAAACTTTAATTGCGGTTGAAATAAAGTCTAATTAATGGTCAAAAGCCAATTAATTAGCCTTTAAAAACCTTTTTCCGCCTCTTTAAATCCGTTTCGTTTTCCGTAGGTTGTTGGTTTCCAGCAACTTAACAAAACCTCTTCAAAACGCGCGAATTTGCGCCCCGCCCATCGTTTCGTGACTAAAACGCGAGTTTTAACCCCCGAAATTCGAATTTTATTTGACAAAGAACAGCCTCCTAAATAGTTGCAGCCAACAGGAGGCACAACCGGTAAGCATTGCAGGTGGCGGTGAAATGATGTGGGGCTCAAAGTTTAATAAATGGAAAAACTCAGGGGAAATATTTGGTGTTACCGTTTATTTGTTGTACATTTGTACCCTAGATATGAAAGAATTCTTTAAGGTGTTGCGGCGTTTTGTGCCGCCCTATAAAAAATATCTGGTATTGACGGTACTGTTTAATATCCTCTCTGCGATATTGAACATTTTCTCTTTTGCCGCCATCATCCCCATCCTGAACATTCTCTTCAAGACCGAGGACAGTCTGAAACAGGTGGAGTACATGCCCGTCACGCTCGACAACCTGAAGGAAGCCGTGGGCAACAACCTGAACTATCACATGCAGGAGTGGATACTCGAAATAGGTCCCACGATGACGCTGCTATGCATCGGACTGTTCCTGGCCTTTGCCACGTTCCTGAAAACCGGTGCCTACTTCCTGTCGTCGGCCACCATCATCCCCATCCGAACGGGCGTGGTGCGCGACATCCGCAACCAGCTCTACCAGAAAATCACCGCGCTGCCGCTGGGATTCTTCTCCGAGGAGCGCAAGGGCGACATCATTGCCCGCATGAGCGGCGACGTGCAGGAGATTGAGAACAGTATCATGTCGTCGCTCGACATGCTGTTCAAGAACCCCATTCTGATTATCGTCTATTTCGCAACGCTGCTGTTCATCTCGTGGCAGCTGACGCTTTTCACCATCGTCTTCGTGCCGCTGTTCGGCTGGTTCATGGGCTATGTGGGCCGCCGCCTGAAGCAGAACTCGGTGAAGGCGCAGTCGCTTTGGAGCGACACGATGAGCGTGGTGGAGGAGACGCTGGGCGGACTGCGCATCATCAAGGCATTCAACGCCGAGGACAAGATGAACGCAAAGTTCGCCAAGGTGAACGAGGAATACCGCGACAACATACTCTGGGTGAACACGCGCCAGCAGCTGGCGCACCCCATGAGCGAGTTCCTGGGCACGGTGATGATTATCATCGTGTTGTGGTTCGGCGGCGTGCAGGTGCTGAACAACGCCACCATCTCGGGCAGTACGTTCATCTATTACCTGGTGATTCTCTACAGCATCATCAACCCGCTGAAGGAATTCTCGAAGGCCGGCTACAACATCCCGAAGGGATTGGCCTCGATGGAGCGCGTGGATAAGATTTTGATGGCCGAGAACGACATCAAGGAACCCGAGCATCCGAAGGATATCACGACGTTCGAGCACCAGATAGAGTTCCGCAATGTGTCGTTCCGCTACGGCGAGCAGTGGGTGCTGCGCAATGTAAACCTCGTCATCGAGAAAGGCAAGACCATTGCCATCGTGGGACAGTCGGGCTCGGGAAAGTCCACATTGGTTGACCTGATACCGCGCTACTACGACGTGCAGGAGGGCGAGGTGCTCATCGACGGCATCAACGTGAAAGACCTGGGCGTGCACGACCTGCGCAAGCTTATCGGCAACGTGAACCAGGAAGCCATCCTGTTCAACGATACCGTCAGGAACAATATCACCTTCGGTGTGGAGAACGCCACGCTGAAAGAGGTGGAGGATGCGGCCAAGATTGCCAATGCCCACGATTTCGTCAGGGCAATGGAACACGGCTACGACACGAATATCGGCGACCGCGGCGGCCGTCTGTCGGGCGGACAGCGCCAGCGCATCTCCATCGCCCGTGCCATCCTGAAGAATCCGCCCATCCTGATTCTCGACGAGGCCACCTCGGCACTCGACACCGAGAGCGAGCGACTGGTGCAGGATGCACTCTTCCGACTGATGAAGACACGCACCACCGTGGCCATCGCCCACCGTCTGAGCACCATCAAGCATGCCGACGAAATATGCGTGCTTCATGAGGGGCGCATCGTTGAGCGCGGCACGCACGACGAACTCATCAGTCTGAACGGATTCTACAAGAAGTTGCACGACATGCAGACGCTCTGATAAAATAATCATGAAAGCTAGGTTGGCATATCTGTTGCAGGTCTTTGGCTGGACAGTACTGGTGTTCCTGATGGCCAAATGCTTCTTCATGTTCTTCAATCATCAGGGTCATCCCTTTTCGGCGGCCGATGTTTGGTCGGTCCTTACCCATGGTTTCACCCTCGATCTCTCCACGGCCCTTTATATCCTGACTGTACCCATTTTGGCTACAATTGCGGGTTTGTGGGTTGGCGGATTGCCCAAGGCGGCCGGCATAATGCGCTGGGTGATGCGCCTCTGGTTTGTCGTTGTTGCCATAGCCCTGTCGCTGGCCTTCGTGGCCGACACCAGTCTGTATCCTTTCTGGGGATTCAAACTCGATGCCTCGTGCCTGCAGTATCTTTCCACGCCCACCGAGGCCATGGCCAGCGTTTCGGCCGGCTATATGGTCGTGCGCTTTGTGGTATGGGTGCTGGCGGCCTTTATTATTTATAAAGGTTATCCCCAGTTCCGGCTGCGTCCGGCTTCGAAAAAGCTGCTGCGCACGCTCTTCTACCTGCTGTTGCTGCCCGTTGTCATCATCGGCATCAGGGGCGGAATGCACGAATCTACCACCAATATCGGACAGGTGTATTTCTCACAGAACCAGTTTCTCAACCATTCGGCCGTGAATCCCGTGTTCTCTTTCCTCTCTTCGCTGGAGAAGACGGCCAGCGACATTCCCGAATACCATTTCATGGAGGAACCCGAGCGGGCTGCGCTGATGCGCGACATCTACCCAACGGTGAGCGAACAGCCCGACACGCTTCTGCGCACCAGCCGTCCCGACATCGTCATAATACTGCTGGAAAGCTGCGGCGGCATCTTTACCGATGATATCGGCGGACGTAAGGACATCATGCCCCGATTCAACAAACTGGTTGACGAGGGCGTGTATTTCTCGAATTTCTATGCCAATTCCTATCGCACCGACCGCGGCACGCTCTGCACTTGGAGCGGCTATCCGTCGTTTCCCCGTTCTTCGGTGATGAAGATGCCGGCCAAGACGCGCTTCCTGCCCGGCATTGCCAAGTCTCTGTTGAAAGAAGGTTACCACACCAGCTATATCTACGGCGGCGACATCAACTTCACCAACATGCGCAGTTATCTGGTTACCATCGGGTTCGACCAGTTCTGCTGGATGAAGGACTACACGATGGAACAGCAGCGGACTTCCAAATGGGGCGTGCGCGACGACATCACTTTCGCCACGCTCTACGACCAGATTACCGCACCCAAAGCCAATGGCACCCACCGGCTGATAGGCTATTCCACGCTTTCCAGCCACGAGCCGTGGGATGTTCCCACGCATAGGCTGAGCGAGGAAATTCCCAATGCGTTCAACTATCTGGACGAGTGTCTGGGCAATTTCATCGACAAGATGAGGCAGACGCCCCAGTGGGACAACCTGCTCGTCGTACTGCTGCCCGACCACGGCTACTCTTATTTCGGTGTAGATGAGACGCACGAGCTGCACGACCATGTGCCGATGCTGTGGCTGGGAGGTGCACTCAGGGGTCCGCGCCGGGTGGAACAGTTCTGCAATCAGACCGACCTGCCGGCAACGCTGCTGGGCCAGTTGGGACTGCCTCATGACGACTATCTGTTCAGTCGCGACGTGATGAGCCGCAACTATACCTATCCTTTTGCCGTGCATACCTATAACAACGGCATCACCATGAAAGACAGCACGGGCTTTGCCGTCTACGACCTGAACGTAAACCGCATCATTGTCGACAAGAGCACCGATTCCCGGCACTTGATACGCCGCGGAATGGCCATCCTGCAGACGGCATCAGAACACATCCGTCAACTAAAATGAAGAAAGAAATGCAAAAAAAGAATATCTTGCGCTTAGGTCTGCTCTCGCCGCTGGCGGCAACGGTTTGCAATCTGTTGCTGCTCTATGTGGTCTATTTCGTGGCGCGAATCACCTATCTGCTGGTCAACTACAGTTATTTTTCCCAGAATCTTTCGTTCGGCCATCTGATAGAGATGCTCGGTGGCGGACTGGTGTTCGACACGTCGGCCATACTGGTCACCAACATCCCCTACGTGGTGCTGATGCTGTTGCCCTGGCATGGCAAGGAGACAAAGGCCTATCACGCTGTGTGTCGCTGGGTTTATCTGATTATCAACGGACTGGCCTTGGCCGTGAATCTCTGCGACGCCGTGTATTTCCGCTATACCATGCGGCGCACCACCACCACCGTGTTCAGCGAGTTTTCTAACGAGAACAACCTGTCGTCGGTGTTCTTCACCGAGACTTTGCGCCACATTTATTTGGTTGTGCTCTTCCTGCTGGTCATGTGGGCACTCTATCGGTTGTATGTGGACTACAGTCATTCATCCGGCAAAAAGTGGTGGCGCTACGATTTGGCCATGCTGCTCTCACTGGCGGCACTGGCACCGTTTGTAGTGGCCGGCATCCGCGGCGGCTTCACCACAGCCGTCCGTCCCGTCACCATCTCGAATGCCAACCAGTATGTGGACCGTCCCGTCGAGGCGGCCCTGGTGCTCAACACGCCCTTCTCGTTATATCGGACCATTGGCAAGGCAGTCTTCACCGTGCCCGAATATTTTCAGGATGAGCACGAGATGGAGCGCATCTATACCCCTATCCATTATCCTAGTGTTTCTAGAAATTCTAGTGATTCTAGTTTTACTAGGAAAAACGTGGTGGTGCTCATTGTGGAGAGCTTCGGGCGCGAGTATATCGGGGCGCTCAACAAGACCTTGGAAAACGGCCGGTATAAAGGCTACACCCCGTGCGTGGATTCGCTCATTGCCAAGAGCATCACGTTCACCCATTCTTATTGCAACGGGCGCAAGAGCATCGACGGCATGCCCTCTATCTTGAGCAGTATCCCGATGTTTGTGGAACCTTTCTTCCTGACGCCGGCCTCGATGAATCAGGTGAGTGGTATTGCTGCCCTGCTTTCGGGCGAAGGCTACCAGACGGCATTCTTCCACGGTGCCCAGCGCGGTTCGATGGGATTCCAGGCTTTCTCGCGTGCCACGGGATTCCAGGAATATTACGGACGCGAGGACTATAACGACGACAAGCGTTTCGGCGGCGACAAGGATTTCGACGGCATGTGGGCCATCTGGGACGAGCCCTTCCTGCAATACTATGCCACGAAGATGTCGGAGATGAAGGAACCTTTCATGACTGCCGTCTTCACGGCCAGCAGTCACCATCCCTATGTCGTTCCTGACCAATACAAGGATGTATATCCCGAAGAGGGCATCATCATTCATAAATGCATCCGCTATACCGACATGGCCATCGGCAAGTTCTTCGAGCGCGCCAGCCGGGAGCCCTGGTTCAAGAACACCATCTTTGTGCTGACCAGCGACCATACGAACCTTTCCGACCATGCGTTCTATCAGACCGACCTTGGTGGTTTCTGTTCGCCGATTGTCATCTACGACCCGTCGGCCGAGGGAGGGGAGATGCAGGACAAGATTGCCCAGCAGATTGACATCCTGCCCACCGTGATGGGCATGCTCCATTATCCGAAGCCCTACTTTGCCTTTGGCATCGACTTGCTGAACACCCCCAAGGAAGACACCTGGGCCGTGAACTACCTGAACGGCATCTACCAATATGTGAAAAACGGTCATGTGCTGCAGTTCGACGGACAGAAGACCGTAGGCCTGTATGCCCTTACCGACTCGCTGATGAAAAGGAATTTGTTGGGAAAAACAAAGGCAGCTGCAGATTCTTCACTCTTCACTTTTCACTCTTCACTTCCAAAGATGGAGCGCGAACTGAAGGCCATCATCCAGCAATACATGGAGCGCATGACGCAAGACAGACTCACGGTGACTGCAAAACCCGGTAAATGACTGAAATGATGAAGCGGATAACAGCATTACTGAAGAACAGTCCCCTGGCCGTGGTGTGGAACATTTTCATGCTCTATGTGGTCTATGGCGTCATGCGGGTGGCATTCCTGTTGGAGAACCATAGTCTTTACGGGCATCTGACGGCGGGCAACCCCCAATGGAGCATTGCCGAGGGCGCTTTCTATTTCGATACCTCGGCCATTGCCTATACCAACATCCTTTATGTGGTGCTGGTCTTCCTGCCTCTGCACCTGAAGGAGAATGCCGTCTGGCAGCGGATTTGTCGCGGTCTCTTTCTGGTGGTCAACGGTCTCTGCATGGCCGTCAACCTGGCCGACTGCGTATATTTCCAGTACACGGCACGCCGCACCACGGTGGCTTTTTTCAGCGAGTTCGGTGCTGACGACAAGTTGGGCAGCATCGTGGGTTACGAGTTCCTGCACCACTGGTATCTGGTACTGCTCTTTGTCGCGCTTATGCTCTTCCTTTTCTTCTGTTATGTGACGCCCCAGCGGAAGGTCGTTCCCCTTCGTCGTTACTATGCGGTGCAGACGCTTTCGTTGCTGGTGGGTGCTTATCTTTGCTGGGCAGGCATGCGCGGAGGCTGGTGGGACAACCGTCCCATCAAGATCAGCACGGCCAATCAGTTTATTGTACGCCCGAACGATGCCTCGCTGATACTGAACACCCCGTTCTCCATTATCCGCACCATCGGCAAGAGTGCCTATCCCCGTCCTGTATATTTTGCCAGCGAGAAAGAACTGGAGAGCATCTATAGTCCTATTCATTATCCTAGTGTTTCTAGAAATTCTAGTAATTCTAGAGATTCTAGTTTTACCAGGAAGAACGTGGTGGTGATTTTCCTTGAGAGTTTCGGCCGCGAATATTTCGGAAGCCTGAACAAGGAGATTCTGCCGGGCTACAAGGGATATACCGAGTTCCTGGATTCGCTGATGGACCATTCGGTCACCTTCCGCTATACCTATGCCACGGGACGTGCCAGCATCGATGCCATGCCCTCGGCCCTCTCGGGACTGCCCATGTTTGTGGAGTCGTTTGTGGCGGCATCCCATGCCAACAACCATTTAGGCGGCATGGCGGCCTGTCTGGACAGTCTGGGCTATGAGACGGCTTTCTTCCATGGGGCTCCGGCCTCCAGTCTGGGCTTCCAGGGTTTCACCAAGGCTACCGGTTTCAAGCATTGCTATAGTCAGGAAGACTTCGAGGCCGACAGCCGGACCGAAGGACGTGCCGCCTACGACAATTGGTGGGGCATCTGGGACGAGCCTTTCCTGCAGTATTTCCGCATCAAGATGAGCGACATGAAGCAGCCTTTCATGACTGCGCTTTTCACGCTGACAAGCCACCATCCGTTTCATGTGCCTGAACAATATAAAAAGGTGTACCCAGAGGAGGAGATGCCCATCCACAAGACCATCCGCTATACCGACCATGCCCTGCGCCGCTTTTTCAGCGAAGCCAGCAAGGAACCGTGGTTCCAGAACACTGTCTTCGTGCTCACGGGCGACCATACCAATATGAGCAATCATCCGGAATACAAGAGCGGCATCAACCAGTTCAGCACCTCTATCATCATTTACGATCCCAGCGGCACATTGGATTCGGGTATCCGCGAGGGTATTGCCCAGCAGACCGACATACTGCCCACGATATTGGGAATAGTGGGCTACGACAAGCCCTACATGGCTTTTGGCTGCGACTTGCTGAACACCCCCGCCGAGGATACCTGGGCCGCCAACTATCTGGACGGCATCTACCAGTATTGCAAAGGCAACTACGTGATTCAGTTTGACGGGGAGAAGACAATCGGCATCTATCGGCTGACAGACTACCGGATGCAGCATAACCTGAAGGGAAAGGTGCCCGAAGAGGCGCGCATGGAACGTGAACTGAAGGCTATCATACAGCAATACATGGAACGCATGATAACCAACAGGCTCATTCCGGATGCTCAGTAGATGTGGCGGAATAGTTCGTCGAAGCGGCCGAAGGATTCTTCTGAGAGCGGTGCGTCGGGTTCCACTATCCAGTAAAGCGGAAGGTCGCGGTACATGGCAGCAACGAGCGAGAAGGTGCTGGGGGCTCCGATAAGGTAGTCGCAATGCGACAGCAGACAGATGTCTTCGGCAGGATTGCCCTCGGGGAATACCACCTTGCAGTCCTCGAGATGCTGCTGATAATATGAACGGTCAAGTTTGGGGTCGTTGCCGCAGATATAGACCGTCAGCGTTTCGTCGGGATGCAGCTTTCGGAACTGGTTTATCACCGCTGCATATTGCTCGTCGGAATAGAAGAAGCGGCCGCCGTGGAAAGTGGCATAGTCGCCGCGGCGGATATGGATGCCAAGGCGAAGTCCGCTTTTCGCTCCCATCGTTTCGGAAACATTCTGCTCAACGGCATCGTCGAAGGCAAAAAGCTGCAGAATCTCTGGCTTGTATTTCACGAATAAGTCGTGCCACTGGGCAAACCATCCGCCCACAAGTATCATCTTCCGCTTCAGCATCTGCTGTTCCTCACGGCTGTAGTCGGCTCCCTCTTTGTCGAATCGCATGGTGGGAATCAGCCCCAGCTTTGCGGCATACTTGGCAAAGAGATAGGTGGGGAAGTTATGGTGAGGCGTGTGGCAGATGTGGAACCACGGATATTTGTAGGCAAAACGCATGGACATGGTCTTCCGGCCATGCTCCCGTCCCCAGGCATAGACATGCCCGTATTGCAGGATATTGTTTGCCATGCGGCCTTTGTCGTGTACGAAAATCATAGCAGTCCTTTTCTTTTTTTGATGACGTCGAGCGGTTCCAGACTCACGCGGCCTGTATCCTCATCGTAGCGGATGTTGAATTCCTCGTGCGTCCGTTTCCAGCGGTTATGCGTCCACAGCCAGTATTGCGGAGCCCGGCGGATGGATTCCTCGAGCAGTCGGAAATAGGCATCGGTCAGTTCGTAGTCTTTCGTCTGCTTCGGGTCACGGGTTATCAGCTTGATTTCTCCTACATAGTAGCCGCGGCGCGGTCGGGTGATATCCAGATACACCACGGCATGTCCCGCACTTCTAACCAGTCGTTCCGTACCGGTCAGCACCGGCGTGTCGTGGTTCAGGAAGTCAATCCAGTGGTGGATGTTGTTCCAGAAAGGCACTTGGTCGGCAATGTATCCGACGACGATGGGCTGCTGTTGTTTCCTGAAGGTGGCTATGCGGCGCAACGTCTCGGCCATGGGGATGCAGAGGGCTCCCATGCGCTGGCGCAGTTTCAGGAACATACTGTCGAACTCCTTGTTTTCCAGCGGATGGTATATCTGTCCGCATTTTGCCTTCGGCGTAGCCCAGAGAGGGAACGAAGACACCCATTCCCAATTGCAGTAATGGCCCAGGTACATGGCGCACGACTGTCCGTTCTCTATCATCTCGTCAATCACTTCCACCCCCTTGAACACCATCCGGCGCTGGAGTTCTTTCTTGCTGATGGAAATCAGTTTGATGGTTTCCACCACATAGTCGCAGAACCAGTGGTAGAAAGCCTTTTCTGTCTTTCGCAGTTCTTCGGCCGATTTCTCCGGAAAGCTGTCAGCCAGATTCTTTCTCACCAGTTTCACCCTGTACCTCACCACGTAGTAGACCAGCAGATAGAAGAAGTCGGAAAACAGGTAATGTATCCTCATCGGCAATAGCGACAGAAGATACAAAACGCCGTATATGCAGTTGACCAGTAAACCTTTCATGCCTGCAAAGATAGTAAATTTTTGAGTAAGTGAGCGCAGAATGAATCTATTTATATTGCCAAACGGACAAAATAGGTCAAATAATTGGCGCAAAAAGCAAAAAAAGTTATTAATCTGTGCGCGCTGTTGCTAAAATGTTGTACCTTTGCACCCCGTTTCTGATGGATAGAGAAGGATTGATAAGCATCATTGTACCCGTTTACAATGTCGTACAGTATCTTGAGACATGTGTCCGTTCGGTTCAGCACCAGACGTATGCCTCATGGGAACTGCTGCTGGTTGACGACGCAAGCACCGACGGTTCTGGTGAGTTATGCGACGAACTGGCTGCCGGCGATTCCCGCATCAAGGTGATTCATGGCAGTCATTACGGTCCTGGTCCGGCCCGCAACAAAGGTCTTGCAGCCGCCCGTGGAGAGTTTGTGTATTTCATCGACAGCGACGACTGGATAGAACCCGACACGCTGGAAACGTTGCTGGAAAAGATGCACGACTGCGATGCCGATGTGGTGGGATGCGGAGTGTTCTTCGACTATCCTACGCATAGCAAGGTGGTTTCGTACGTAAAATCCGACTGCGTATGGACATGCGACGAAGCTTTGCAGATGATTATTTCCGGACGCCTGCCCAGCTATCTGTGGATGTTGCTTTGGCGCCGTTCTGTGATTCAGGAACCTTTCCCCGCCCTTTTCCGCTACGAAGACTACGCTACCGGCTATAAATGGTTTTCGCATGCCCGGCGGGTGGCTATGACCACCGCTCCCCGCTATCACTATGTGCAGCGCGAAGGCAGCATCCTGCATACCGCCAGCCTCGATAAGAACCTTCTTGACATTTTTATCGAGCGGCACGACTATATCCGCCTGCACAGTTTGATGAACGAAAGAGACAATCGTGCAAATACCGTCAGGAACCTGCTGAAACTGGCGAAGGACTTCTCGCGCAAGCCTGTCAGCCGTGAAGAGAAAGTGCAGTTTGTAGGGAAAATTCTTGATGTACTGCCTGCATATCTTCCTACCACTTTCCGCCAGTTAGGACTGAAACGGTGGCTGCGCCTGAAGGTACTGCAGCGTTCTACTCAGACTTTCGTACGCTTCGTCTGACGCTCTTCAAGGAGTTTTGCCACTACAACAAACTGGTAGTGGGCATCCAGCAAAGCATGAATCAGTCCTGGCATGCCGTCGAGGAATCCCTTTTTCATAATGTACGACTTGAAGAAGCGGAACATAGGACGGAAGATGAGTGCCAGCAATCCATAGTTTTTATTTCGTCGGCGTGGCAATTCATATGCTGAGTAAGTATCTGTCTTGCGCAGAATGCTGCTAATCGAGTCGTTGGCCAGATGCTCCAGCGCCAGTTCCCGCCGGTTGCTGGGGATACGTTCCACCATGCCGTCCACCTCGGGCGAACAATGTATCACGGCGGGCCAGTGGGTCTTGTCACGCTGGAAGAAACGCAGCACATAGTCGGGATAGGCCGAGTGCAGGAAGCGCCCCATGAAGTAGTTCTTGCGGGGAATGGCGATGCCGGCTGGACCATCCTGGCGGGCCGTCTGCTCGTAAAGGTAGTTCCTGAGTTCCGGCGTCACCAGCTCGTCGGCATCCACCACTAGCACCCAGGGATGGGCGGCCTCATGAATGGCAAACTCACGGGCAGGCTCAACGATGGTGTGCCCGGCTTTGGGAAACGTCACCACGCGGCAGCCGTTCTCCTTTGCGATGCTCACCGTACGGTCGGTGCTCTCCATGTCGCAGACGAGCACCTCGTCGAAGTCCTTCACGGCATCAATCACCCGCTGCAGATGCTGCTCCGCGTTATAGGTGTTGATGACTACCGATATTTTGCTTGCTTCGTTCATTGAGTGCAAAGATACGAAAAATTCTTCACTCTTCACTCTTCATTCTTCATTTTTTATTATCTTTGCATCAGAAATATTAAACCGATGGAAAAGGCACGACTGAAATCATTCCTTACCGACTACCGCACGCTGCTGGGGTTGTGGATACTGCTGGGCGTTCTCGCCACCGTGATGAAATACCATAGCGACAACAACTTCCTCATCTTCCGCGGCGTCTTCTGGCATACGTGGCAGGGCACATCGCTCTATGCCGCCTATCCGCAGGAGTATTTCGACGTGAACCACTACGGACCTTTCTTCTCGGTTCTTATAGCCCCCTTTGCCGTCGTTCCCGAATGGCTCGGACTGCTGCTCTGGTGCGTAGGCCTGTCGCTGTTCCTCTATGTCGCCGTGCGCCGTAACCGTTTCACCGACTATCAGCAGCTGTTCATCCTGTGGTTCTGCGCCCACGAACTGCTCACGGCCCTCTATATGCAGCAGTTCAACATTGCCATTGCCGCCATCATCCTGCTCACATGGTATTGCATCGAGCGCGAACGCGACTTCATGGCCGCCTTCTGGATCATGCTGGGCACCTTCGTCAAACTCTATGGAATCGTGGGCCTGGCGTTCTTCTTCTTTTCCAGGCATAAGACGAAGCTTATTGCCGGCCTTGTCTTCTGGGCAGCAATCATGTTTGTGGCACCCATGCTCATTGCCGGTCCCGACTATGTGGTTCAGCAGTATCACGAGTGGTATGTATGTCTTACGGAGAAGAATGGCGAGAACCTGGCATCCATTGCACAGAACATTTCCCTCCTGGGACTTGTACACCGCACCACCGGACTCCAGTTCAGCGACCTCTGGCTCATCGTTCCCGGGCTCATTCTTTTTGCCTTACCCTATCTTCGTTTTTCACAGTACAGGAATGAGGCATTCCGCCAGACGCTGCTGGCCTCGGTACTGATGTTTGTCGTGCTGTTCTCCACGGGCAGCGAGTCGAGCGGCTACATCATTGCCCTCGTCGGCGTGGTCATCTGGTACACCGCCTGTCCCTGGCAGCGCACCCGTTGGGACATCTTCCTCATGGTCTTTGTCTTCATCCTGAGCAGTCTGTCGCCCAGCGACCTCTTCCCTGCGTTCCTGCGCAAACAGTATGTGCAGCCATACGCACTAAAGGCCCTGCCCGTAGTGCTGGTATGGTTCCAGCTGTGCTATGAAATGCTGACGAGGGATTATTCCAAGACTTCCTGAATGTTGTAGAGCGGACGCCCCTTCACCTCGGTATATATCTTGCCGATGTAAAGGCCCACGATGCCCAGCGCGATAAGGATGAATCCCCCCACGAACCAGATGCTCAGTATGAGCGATGCCCATCCGCTGACGGCCGTGCCCAGTATCAGCGCACGCACCACGTAGAGTGCAATCATCAGCGTCACCACCATGAACAGGATGCCCATATACAGGATGATGTATATCGGCTTCACCGAGAACGACGTGATGCCGTCTATGGCCAGGTTCAGCATCTTCTTCAGCGTATATTTCGACTGTCCGGCCTCGCGCTCGCTGATCACGTCGTCCACCGTCGTGCTCTTCAGTCCCACCATTGGCACCAGTCCCCTCAGGTACAGGTTGCGCTCATGGTAGCCTGCCAGCATGTCAAGCGCGCGGCGGCTCATCAGTCGGAAGTCGGCATGGTTGAACACGCTCTCCACGCCCATCGACTTCTGCATCTTGTAGAAAGCCTCTGCCGAGAGGCGCTTCATCAGGGGATCAGCCTTTCGCGACACCTTCACGCCATACACGATGTCGTAGCCCGCGTTGCACTCGTCGACCATCTTCTCCAGCGCTCCCAGGTCGTCCTGCAAGTCAGCATCGATGGTCACCACGGCATCGGCCCATTTCCTTGCGGTCATCATGCCGGCCATGATGGCGTTCTGGTGACCCACGTTACGGCTCAGGTTGATGCCTTTTACGAAACGGTTCTCCGCGTGCAGCTGCTCAATGATTTCCCATGTGCGGTCTTTCGAGCCGTCGTTCACGAACACCATCATGCTGTCGTTGCTGATTTTCCCTTCAGCAATCATGTGGTTGAAGAGTTGTGTCAGCCGTTCCACCGAGTGTTCCAGCACCTCTTCCTCATTATAACACGGTGACACCGTGGCCAGTTTTATCATAATATATATGTATTTATTCCGCTAAATCAACCCCCTCCAAACCTCCCCGAGGGGAGGCTTCAACAGTATCTACTCCCCTCCCTACAGGGAGGGGCCGGGGGAGAGTCTTCTTCTTTTCACAGGGAGGGGCCGGGGGAGAGTCCTGAGGGACCGTGGTTAGGTCCTTTTCCCTTTTACAAATTCCGTAAACGTCCAAAACTGCTCACTCCGCTTCTTCAGCATTTTTATCACGTGGTCCAAGCGCTGCATGTGCTCCCTTCCGCTGTGGTTCCTGATGATGAACGGCATTTTCAGCTCCGGGTGCTCCTTCAGGTCGTAGAACTCCCACGGATGGAAGTACGTCACGAAGTAACCGTCGTGCTTCAGCGTCCGCCTCACCAGCCATTCATACAGCCAGAGCGGCAGATTATGGAGCGAGAGCCAGAAGAGCGGGAATCTGATCCAGGGCGTCACCGATGCCGGAATCTGCATCACCTCTCCCTTCATGAACCAGGTGCGCGGCGCTGTCAGGTGCATATAGCGTCCTGGAATGAAGGCAGGGTTCAGCGAAGAGTTGTACCGGTAGCCCGCCGCCGCTATCTCCTCGTCGCTCACGGGGAACATACGGGGCTGGCGGTAGCCTCTCACCTCTATGCCCGTCACCTCCTCCACGATGCGTTTCGATTCCCTGAAGTCCGAGGCCTTCGGTTCCCAGTGGTCCACCCCGTGGCAGGCCACCTCGTGCCCCTCGTCCATGATGCGTTTCATCACCTCCGGCGCATGCTTCGCAAAGTTTCCCGTGCAGAAGAACGTCGCTTTCACGTTGTTCTGTTTCAGCACGTCCAGAATCCGGCAGGTGCCCTCTTTCGAGACCTCCATGCCTTCTTTCAGCGTGTCGTATTCCACCCCGTGCTCGCGGGGCACGTCAAATTCTTCCGTGTCAAAGCTAAGTAATACCATATAGGGCACAAAAGTACCTATTTTTTTTCTTTTTCTATCAAAAACCGCCAAATAATTAAAAATAATTTGTAACTTCGCACCCATGAATCACATCATTGGTTTCGATGCAAAGCGACTGGTCCGCAATGCCAGCGGACTGGGCAACTATAGCCGTACCCTCGTGGGCGACCTGCTGCGTGCCAGCACCCCCCAGTGGTCTTTCCGCCTCTATGCCCCCGACGAAGGCAACCCCGCCCTCGTCTCACAGCTGCAGCAAGACCCCCGCCTCACCTTCTGTTATCCAAAGGCAGATTCTTCACTCTTCACTCTTCGCTCTTCACTTTTATGGCGCTCCCGTGGCATCGTCAGCGACCTGCTTCGCGACGGCGTGCAGCTCTATCACGGACTCTCCGGCGAGCTTCCCCTTGGCATCCGCCGCAGCGGCATCCGCTCCGTCGTCACCATCCACGACCTCATCTTCCTGCGCCATCCCGAATACTACAAATGGATAGACCGTAATATCTACGCCTGGAAATTCCGCCGCACCCTGCAAGAGGCCGACTGCATCATAGCCATCTCCGAGTGCACCCGTCGCGACATCATCCACTACGGCCATGTGCCCGCCGAGAAGATTAAGCTCATCTACCAGTCGTGCAGCACCTTCTTCAAGCAGCCTGTCAGCGAAGACGTGCTGCAGAAGGTCAATGCCCGCTACGAGCTGCCCAGCCGCTACATCATCAACGTGGGCACCATCGAGGAGCGCAAGAACATCGCCCTCGCCGTGAAGGCCCTGCCCCTGCTGCCTGCCGACCTCCATCTGGTCATCGTGGGTCGCCGCACGCCCTATGCCGATGCTGTTCTGCAAGAGGCCGACCGTCTGCAGGTGGCCCATCGTGTGCATATCCTCAACGGTGTACCCAACGCCGATCTGCCCGCCATCTACCAGATGGCCGAGGCCTGCGTTTATCCCTCCCGCTACGAAGGTTTCGGCATCCCCATCATCGAAGCCATCCAGAGCGGACTACCCGTGGTGGCCTGCACCGGCAGCTGCCTCGAAGAGGCCGGCGGTCCCGACAGTCTCTATGTCTCCCCCGACGACGTGGAAGGCATGGCCGATGCCATCCGACGCAGCCTGAAAGGCGCCGAAGGTCGCGAAGAGCGCATCCTCCGCAGTCAGGATTACGTCCATCGTTTCGAGGGCACCGACGTAGCCTCCCAAGTCCTCAGCCTTTACGAAGAAATCTGTTCAAAAGTTTAGAAAATTTCACCGAGATTATTTCGACCTGTACGGTTGATTTTTATAGGCTAATCAGCCCCCCTCCTTGGAAAGGAGGGGCAGGGGGTGGTTGATGATGAAAGGCTCTATAGTAATATCTTACAGATCAACAACCCCTCGCATATCCCTGATTATCAACCACCCCCGACCCCTCCTTTCTTTAAGGAGGGGGATGGATACATTCTTCATCCGTACAGGTCGGATTTTTTTTATGCTTCATCACTATTTGCTCCCTCCCTATAGGGAGGGCTGGGGTGGGTCTTCATATCTTCACCCTCACTTGCACCTCCAAATCCGTTACGGCCGAATGGTTCACTTGCTGATAGCTGCTGCCGATGGTGGAGCGGTCGAAATAGTTGGTGGTGCCTATTTTGGCTGTCAGCGACAGGCGCGATGAGAAATCGGCCTTGCCAAGAAACCAGTAGCGAATGCCTTCGCCGTAGAACATGGGGAAGTTGAAACCATAGAGCAGGCCGCGCTCGTAGGTATAGAGGCGCGAGTCGTAGTCGTCGGTGTGGAAATAGGCGATGCTGGCTGCTGCCGACCATTTCCCCTTTCCCCATTTTCCCTTCAGCTGTAGTTGTTCCGAAACCATCCATCCGAAACTCTTTTCCGCAGTCTTGCTATACGACAGTTCGCCCTGCGTGTGGGTGCTCCATGTGCTGCCGTCATACTCGGCCGAGAGTCTTCCCCGGTGTTCGTTCTTCCAAACGAGGGCCGATTTGTCGTCGTTGTTGGTTTCCCGTCGTTTCAGCCTGTAGCGCATGCCTACCTTCCAGTTGCCCGGCATCCATGTCATCTGCATCAGGTGGTCCCACGCGTGTGAGGCTTCCGATGCCTGATAGCGCGGCCAGGGGAAGTAGGCATAGTCGCTGTAGGCCAAGATTTGCAGGCGGCGCATGGGTTGCCAGGTGGCACCCAGATAGATGCCGCTCTCGTTTTGCACACGTCCTCCCTCGCTGAAACTCTCCGAGAAGAGCGAGTAGTAGCGCTTGCTGTAGAACCGCTGCACGGCCATCAGCGTGATTTCGTCCATCGGTTTCCAGCTCAGCGTGTTCAGCGTGGCCAGTGCTCCGCAGCTGCCCGTTGCCGTTTCGCCGCTTACCGTCAGACGGGCTCCGGTGTAGCCATAGTCCACGCTGGCGTTCCAGAAGTTGTTTCCGCTGGCGTAGTAGTTGCGGTAGATGGCGGTGGTGGCGGGCTGCAGGTCGCGGTCCAGTTGCGAATAGGTGGCCGTCAGTCCGGCGTGGAATCCTTTGGCGAAATATCCCAGATGGGTTCCGCCGCAGAATTGCGAGGCATTGTTCTTGTGTGCCATTTCGTTCTCGGTGCGGTGGTATCCGTCGGTGCGGATGGTCTGTATCCGTCCGCTGTCGTTCAGCGTGGCATCGATGTATCGCCACGACACGAAGGCCGTAGCATCCAGTCCTTTCGCTATCTCGACCGTCGCTGCTGCTCCCTGCAGATAGTTGGCCTGCATCGTAGAAGAGTGGGCTCGCAGCTGGTTCTGGTTGCGCCCCAGGTTCGACAGCATGCCGAGTTTGCCTAACTGGAAGTCGGTGTTCATCACCAGTCCGTGGGCAAAGCTCGCCCTATAGCGGCCCAGCGCCAGTGTTTTCAGCCGTCCCATGTTTCTGGCGACGGCATAGAAAGAATAGAAATCGTAGCCCGTTTTGTTGCGGTTGGCGAAAAAAGGTTCGCCGGCATCCTGTGCGCCCACGAGTCCTGCCTTGAAGGCATTGCCGTAGCCGAAAGCATAGCGCAGGTTATGGCGATAGGGATAGCCCAGGTATCCGTTGTCGTCGCCTTGCCGCTTATAGAACGGAATCTTGGCCGTCGCCGTGACCGTATGTTTACCGTATTTCAGTATGTTTTCCCATTTCGGGAATCCCTTTTCCTGCTCCTTTCCGATAAAGATGAAACAGAGCAGCAGTTGCCGTTTCTCATAGCTGAGGCTGCGTATCATGGCCAGTTCGCCTGCCGACTTCAGTGGTCCGTACTGATATACGAAGGCAACGATGTCCTCCACTTCCTTCGCCGTTAAGAAGGGTAGTTGCGAGAGGTCTTCGCGCGAGGCCGTGTTGATGTCGAAGGGATGTTCCGCCAGTTCGCTCAGCGTTTCTTGCAGCGATTCCCATCCAGCGTTTTCCATGTCTTCCAGGTTCCCCGTCTGGTCCAGATAGCGTTGCCACCGGTCGGGCAAGTCGTCTTGCGCCCAAACCGACAGGCAGCACACCACGAGTAGGGTAGTAAGCAATGTTCTCATGTGGTTTGTAGTTTTTTTTCTGATACAAAGGTACGATTTAGTGAGCACAATACCAAAAATGAAGCTTGTTTTTTTTCTTTTTTTATGGTGATATTCAGTTTCATCAGTTTCACATCCTGCAAGTTGTTGACTATCTTGCGTTTGCAGATGAAACTGCAGTTTCACCTCAGTTTCACTTCCGTCACGTTATGAAAACAATATCACAATATCACGGATTATAAAAACATCTGGTAGTCAACGGAATAAAGCGTGATATTAATATCACAGAATATCACACACGAAGAACGGGTTTTTCGTCATGCTTCCAAAGGGTTTTTCATGAGTGATTAGGGCCTAATCACTCCGCAAATAATAATGATTTGGAACTCCTTTAATTATCATTTGACTACAAAAGGCATGTGATATTGTGTGATATTGAATATCACGCACAACCAACA
>JAFWQT010000132.1 GCA_017508965.1 Prevotella sp.
CTTCACCTCCTTGATGGCTGCGGAATTATCCAGCGACAAGACTACGCCGATATTACTTTCCCCGGCTTTCAGGAAAGTGCGCAATTCGCTCTCCGAAAGGCCGTCAATCTTGCCCAAGCGGGTGTAGCTCCACGAATTGGAATCGTAGAACAGACAGATGTTGCTGCCGTTATAGAGAACTACGTCGCCACGCTGGGCTGTGAAGTGCTGGTCGCTTGTGGGCAGCGAGAACCCCAGCGGTCCCCAAATCTCGAAACCGCCGCTGCTGTTGAGCGTCACGGTGACAGGCAGCTTCTGGACAAGTGCCCGTGTGGCGGCATTGTCGACGAGCGTGATGCTTTGCGTCTGTCCGCCGATGGTGATATATATTTTCTGTCCCATATTATCAGCCTTGACTTCGCTGTCGGATGAACAGCAACTGAGCAGTATTGCTGCTAAAAACAATAGGATTTGTTTCATTTTCATCAGTTTTAGAATCATGTTGCAAAGTTACGCACATTATTTAATATAGGCATTACACAAATTGGCTGATTATATACCAATTTCGCAGATTGTGATAGTTATTTAGGTTTTATTATACCATTATTGTGTGCTGGTGCCCGTTTGTTGCCTCATTCCCTCGAAGAATTGCTGCTGCAGTTGCCGGGCAAGTTGGTTGTCGGGATTCAGTTTCAGGGCTTTCTCGTAGTTCTCCATCACGTCGAGATAGTAGCGCTGGCCGTTTTGTGCGGGATTCTGCACGATTCGCACCATGTAGAGGAAACCGCGGAGGGTGCATACGTCAGAGGGGTCGGCGTTCTTCATCAGGTCCATTTTCATGATGGTCTGTTCGGCTTCTGCCAGCAGATTGTCGGTCTGTGGGGCATGTGGATTCATCACCGAGAAATAGAGACTTTGCAGGGCCATCTGATATTTAGGCTGGATGCTGTCGGGGAACATGGCGTCGATGCGCTTCATTTCGGCAACGCAGTTGAGGAAGGCTTCTGGGGTTGGCTGCTGGAGTTTGCTCAATGATTGTCCGATGAGTGCCCGCATGCTTGGCTGCTGGGCAAAGACGCTAACTGTTGTAATCATTAACAGACAGATTACTAATACGTTGTGCTTGATAGTTGAACTAAAAGTTGCACTTTGTGCGACTTTTCTCACGCTCGGCAGAGCAAACAAGTTTGCTTTGCGCTCGCTAAATCTAAAAGTTTGAGATGTCATAAGCTTTATTATTTTTAAGTGAAACAAAAATTCCGATGTAAAGGAAGCGGTCGCGTGAAGCCGTTACGGGGGTGCCGTTGGCATCGAAGCGGAAAACATTGGTGCGGCCGAATATGTTGTTCAGCGAGGTATATACGATGACCTTCGGACTGACCAGCCAGGTCAGATTCATGTCCACGCTGTTGTAATGGGGTGTGGTTCCGTTGGGGAAATGCCGTCCGCTGGCGTATGATTCAGAAAGCCCGATGATGACCTTGCCGATGCCGTATTTGGCCGTCAGTCGCAGATTGTGGCGCGAGCAGTAGTCGGGCATCTGCTCTTCGGTATAGTCCAGATAGAGCCGACGGGAGTCGTTGTAGGAGTAGGAGAGGGTGGTGGACAGGTTCTTGAGCAGCGAATGGTCTTCAAGGAAGATGTCGAGGCCGCGGCTTGTTCCGTAGCCGTTCGGCTGGTAGGTATTTCCCTCCAGCAGTGGCAGATGGTGGTATTTCTTCAGGTAGGGCTCTATGCGCAGTAGGGTGGTCTGCGATTTCCATTGCATCGATAGGGTGGCGTGGTCGGCCGTGCTTTGGCTGAGCGTTTTGTCGCTCATGGCCAGATAATCGTCGGCTGCGGTCTGACTGTAGCGGCCTGCCACCAGCGAGAATTGCAGCTGCTTGCTGGGGATATAGCTCAGCGTTGCCCTTGGCATGAAGAGTAGACCCCCTCCCATCCTCCCCGAGGGGAGGTGTTCTGCTCTTGCCGACATATTTAGGAACATGCGCGGGATGATTCGCCACTGGGCATCAATGTGGGCAGCTAGGATGTTGTAATTGAGCTGATAGTGATAGTCGTCGTAACGAAGGGTGCTGTTGCGGAGATAGTCTTCAGCGCCTGTCGAGAGTTTCAGCACGTCGGAACAGACCTTGCGCAGTTCGGCCTTCAGATGGATTTCGTTGCGGAAGTTGTGGTAATGGTCGCCGGCCGTCTGGGCATCGTCGATATTGCTAACAACGGATGAGTTGGCGATTCCCGCAAAGAGCGTGTAGCCGCGGCCTATCGATGTTTTATAGGTGGCGTTTGCATAGATGTTGTGCTCCTTTAGCGAGATGTTGCGACTGTCGATACGCTGCCCGACGGATGTCAGGTCGTAGCCCACGTATGACTTCAGCACGCCCGAACCTTTGAATTCCTTCTTGAACTGGGCCTCGCACGAGAGTTTGCGATAGGGACGGCTGAAATCGAACCTTTCAGAGAACAGGCGGTTAAAGATGCCCATGCTGGTGAGGGCAGCGTTGAACGACAGACTGCTATTACGGAAAGCCTTGGTGCCGCCGATGTTCCAGTCGACCAGCGATGCACTCACGCCGAATTTGTCGCTTGTGGCCGCATCGGTGGTCTCCATGGGGAGCACAGACGAGAGTGCCTGGCCGTATTCGCCGCCATAGCCGCCCAGCGAGAAGTTGATGCCCTTGAAAAGGAAGGGTGAGAAGCGTCCGCGAACGGCCGAATTCTCTGTGTTGGTGCTGTAGGGCACAAGTACGTGCATGCCATTGACAAACGTCTGGCACTCGTCGCTCTCGCCCCCGCGAACGTATAGCTTACCGTTCTCGCCCACCATCTGCGTGCCTGGAAGCGTCTGCAGGGCTGCCACGATGTCGCCGCACGAATTGCCAGCCATCACCACGTCGAGCGCATCCATGGTATTAAAGTTGTCGCTCTTGCCGAAACTGAACGTGCTGGCCGTCACCACCACTTCGTCGATGCTCGTGGCCCGTTGTTTCATCTGGATATGGAGATTGGTCAGACGGGCGGCATCCGCGGTCAGCTTATAGTCTTCGAAGCCGATGAACGAGGCGCTCAGCGTCACCTCACCCGTTGTGGAGACGGTGAACGAAAAGCGACCGAGTGAGTCGGTTAGGCATCCGTCAATCGTACCTATTATAAATACATTGGCTCCTGCGAGCGGTTCTTTCCCGTCGGTAACTGTACCCGAAACGATGGTTGGGGTGTTAGGTGATTGGTGTTGGGTGATGGTGGATGCTGACAATCCCATAAGGTGACCACCAAACCCCAGCAACAGCAGTAAAACGATATGTGCTATGCGATGTTTCATGCTGCAAAAGTTTTGCAAGTGAGAGTAGAGCCAAGCTCGCTTGGATATACCGAGCGCAGCTAAACTTTATGCAAAGATATAGCATGAAAACATAGCCTCCAAATAATGCTGACAGACAACTAAAAACGCTGACGGAAAGCTATGCCAGCGGGCGAATGACTAAGATTCAGGACGAATGACTAAGCTATAAACGACTTCAGGCGAGGCACATACGAGCGCGATACGGGAATGCTCG
Organism: Prevotella sp.; assembly: GCA_017508965.1. GTDB lineage: Bacteria > Bacteroidota > Bacteroidia > Bacteroidales > Bacteroidaceae > Prevotella. The sequence continues at coordinate 3,537 of JAFWQT010000132.1, forward strand.
CCGTGCATGTTCCGAGCGTCAGCTGGTAGCCGTTGGAGTTGCCACGGGCCGACGTGATGTTGTTCACATTCACGATGAACGATCGGTGGCATTGGAAGATGTTCTCGTAGTCTTTCAGCTCTTCGGCAACGGCGGTCAGCGTGGTGTGAATCTCGGTGGCCTGTGGCTTCCCGTCTTTCACGAAACACACCGAAACGTTGTTCTTTTGCGCTTCCACGTAGAGCAGGTCGTTGATGGGAATCGTAAGGTCGTTGCCACGCACGTTGTGGTCGCTGATGGTGACTGAGATGTCTTTCTGCTCCTCGGCCGTGTTGCTCAGCAGCTCCTCCATGCGGTCGCGCAGGTTCCGGTTGTAGTCGATGACGATGGCCAGCGTGGTAATGATAATCCCGATAATCATCGTC
>JAFWQT010000133.1 GCA_017508965.1 Prevotella sp.
GTTGCGGTCAGTTGGTTTCATAATGCTTTCGGATTAAAACGGTTTCTGATTTCCTTCAAGGCGTGGGAAAGATGCTTCCATACCGCCACGCGGCTGATACCTTCAGCAGAAGCAATCTCATCGTAGCTGTACCCTTCGGTAAAACGGAGGTGGAAGATGCGCTGCTCTTGTTCCGTCAGGTGACCGACCACGAACTCTACGATATCTGACAATCGCTCATCGTCATCTGCCGTAGCAGTCTGCTCGGCAGTAGCAGCCTCCATGCGGAGCCTCGTTTCCTGGTGGCGGATACGCTTCAGACACTGGTTCCGGACGCTTGTCAGCAAATAGCGTTCCTCGGTGTCGGCCATGATGACCGTCTGTCCGCGTAGCAGACTCTCAAAGATGTCGCTGACCACATCTTTGCTCTCCTGCTCATCGTAGAGGATCGTGCGTGCCACCCTCAACATCTTGGCGTAGTGCTGCTTGAACAGCCGTTGGATGATTCTACTTTCCATCACGTCTTTTTTACTGTAATACCCTTCAGACGTTCAAAATGCTAACCCGAAAGCGATATTTTTCTTTTTGCGGTGCAAAAGTAATGAAAAAGTTTGGTATTTAACTATCAGACACTTTGTTTCAAACAGTGTGTTTTGTTTGTCTAAAAGTTGGTTTTTAGTCAGCCATTTAATAATTGAATAGAAATAAATGCTAACTTTGCAAAAAATATTTCTGATTCTGTAGTTTTTTGTCCCCTTCGTATGACTAATTGTCAAACGCTGATTTATTCAACAAGAAAAAGATGAAAGATTTAGAACACGAGTTTGAAGAAATGGTCAGAAAGAACCGCGGCACGATATACACCGTGTGCTACATGTTCTCCAACGACCAAGACGAGGTGGCCGACCTGTTTCAGGAGGTACTCATCAACCTTTGGAAGAGTCTGCCCTCGTTTGAGGGGCGCAGCGATGTGCGCTCCTGGATCTACCGCGTCAGCCTGAACGTGTGCATCTCGCTCGACCACAAGAAGCGAAGACACAAGACGGTGGCGCTGACAATGGACATCAACCCCTATGAAGAGATGGAAAGCAACCAGAACTCTCGGCAGATGGATATGCTGCGAAGGCGGATTGCCAAGCTTGGCCAATTTGATCGTGCCATTATTCTGTTATGGTTAGAGAATATGAGTTACGAGGAAATTGCTGCTATCATGGGAATTACGGTGAAGAATGTCTCCGTTCGTCTCTACCGTATCAAGGAGGAATTAAAAAACATGTCAAACGAATAAACAACAGGAATTATGGAAAATCAGAATAACAACTTACAGGAATTGGAAGAACTTCGCGGTCAGGTCGCAGAGTTTAAGAAACGTATGGAACAGCAGGAGATAGTCAGCCGCCATCTGTTGAAAGAGGCAATGAAAGGCAACGTGTTGTGGATTAAGCAGATGAGCTTTTGGGGTAGCGTAGCGGAATTGGTGATATTGCCATTGTTGGTTTACCTCTTAAGAAGCATCGCCGGTTTTTCTTGGCTACCAATTATAGTCATAGGTCTTTTGATTGTTGGTGAGGCAGTCTTCAACTTTTGGAATGTCAGTACCATCCGAGACAAGCATCTGGCAGCCGATGATGTGCTCAGTGTTCAGCAGCGGCTGGTAACCTTCAAGCGCAGGGAGAAACTTTACACATTCGGCATACTGCCTTTCCTGTTACTCTGGTTAGCATGTGTTCCGTTTGGCGTCTTTCATGGCACAGACATCGCTTTCCCCTCAAGTGATAGATTGGTTGTTTATTGCGTGGCTACTGTCATCTTATTTGCCTTGTTATTCTATGTCTTTTCACGCGAGATGCGCTCGCTGAACAATGCTATCAAGAACATTGACGAATTCACGGGAAAGAAATAATTGGAGTAATAAAAATGACAGTCTTTTGAATGTACTTTCATTTATATTTCGTATCTTTGCTGCCGAAAGCATCAAATCTAAGATATGAATGACGAAGAATACCGCCGCGAGGAACTAATCCGTGAGATTGAACATCGTGTGGAACGAATGACGCTCCGGCAACTGGAGGCGCTGCAATATGAACTGGAGACAAAGGACTATTCGGCTGATGATGCCGGATAGTCCTTTGTGCTCTTATGCGTTCAGAGAATGGAAACAAAATAATCATCAAAATAACTGTCAAACTTATGAAAATACAAAACATCCTTATGACTTTTGCTATTTCTTCTGCATTGACCTGTGCAGTAAGCAGTTGCCAGCAGGCAACAGGCGACAACCCTTTGTTGCAGGAAAGCGCGCTGCCCTACGGAGCACCCGATTTCAGTAAGATTAAGACCACGGACTATCTGCCGGCCTTCGAGACGGCCATCCAGCAGACGCGTGACAACATTGCCCAGATTGTGGACAATCCCGATTCTGCCACATTCGAGAACACCATTGTGGCCTACGAGGAGAGCGGGCGCCTGCTCGACAAGGTGAGTCGTGTGTTCTTCGCCCTGACCGAAGCCGACAAGACACCCGAGCTGGGCGAGATAGAGAAGAAGGTGATGCCCATGCTGACCGAGCTGGAGAACGAGATTTCATTCAACATGCCGCTCTTCGAGCGCATCCGTCAGGTGTACGACCGCGACCACGACAAGCTGCAGGGCGAGGACCAGAAACTCTTGGAAGAAACGTATAAGGAGTTTGTGCGCAACGGAGCGCTGCTGCCCAATGACAAGAAGGAGCGCATGAAGGCCATCAATCTGCGTATCACCGACTTGCAGCAGAAATGGGGCGACCTGCTGCTCGAAGCCACCAACAGTGCCGTGGTGTGGGTGGACAGCAAGGAGAAACTTGCCGGACTGAACGATGCCGACATAGAGCAATGCAAGAAAGACGCCGAGGGCCAAGGCGGCAAGGCACCTTATGCCATCGTCATCGTGAACACCACGCAGCAGCCCCTGCTGGCCAGTCTCGACAACCGCGACCTGCGCCGCCAAGTCTATGAGGCTTCCATCCACCGCACCGACGGCACCGGCAAGTTCAACACCTACGACATTGTAAGCGAGATTGCCAAGCTGCGCGCCGAGCAGGCCGAACTGATGGGCTACCCCAACTATGCCGCCTACTCGCTGGAGAAGACCATGGCCAAGACGCCCGACAATGTGTATGCATTCCTGAAAAACCTCATCGCACAATACAAGCCGAAGGCTGATGCCGAGACAAAGGCCATCGAGGAATTTGCCCGCAAGACGGAAGGACCCGACTTCAAACTGGAGCCTTACGACCGTTTCTACTATTCGGCAAAGATGAAGAACCAGCTGCTCAACATCAGCGACGACGAGGTAAAGTCGTATTTCAACGTTGACAGCGTACTGATAAACGGCGTGTTCTATGCTGCCAACCGCGCCTACGGGCTCACCTTCAAGGAGCGCACCGACATTCCCACCTATCATTCAGACATGAGGGTGTTCGAAGTGTTCGACAAGGACGGCAAGCAGAAGGCGCTCTTCTATTGCGACTACTTCCGCCGGCCCACCAAGCGTGGCGGAGCATGGATGGACGGTTTTGCCAAGCAGAGCCGCCGCTACAACCAGCTGCCCATTATCTTCAACGTGTGCAACAATGCGAAAGCACCCGAAGGCAAGCCCTCGCTGCTCACTTGGGACGAGGTGACCACGCTGTTCCATGAGTTCGGCCATGCCCTTCACGGCATACTCTCCGACTGCAACTACAACCGTTTGAGCGGAACCTCGGTGGCCCGCGACTTCGTTGAGATGCCCTCACAGTTCAATGAGTCGTTTGCCTCTATTCCCGAAGTCTTCGACCATTATGCCCGGCATTGTGAGACGGGCAAGCCGATGCCGGCCGAACTGAAGGAGCGCATGCTGAAGAGCATCAACTTCCAGACCGCATACGCGCTGGGCGAAAACCTGGCAGCCACCTGTCTGGACTTGGCCTGGCACATGCTTCCTTCTGATAAGATTCCTTCGGCCGAACAGGCTGCCGCCTTCGAGACCGAGGCGCTTCAGCAGGTGGGCTTGCTGAACAACCAGATTCCTCCCCGCTATCGCACCAGCTATTTCAACCACGTCTGGGGCGGAGGCTATGCTGCCGGCTACTACAGTTATCTGTGGACCGAGGTGCTTGCCGTCAATATCGCCGATGTGTTTGCCAAGCGCGGAGCCCTCGACCCCGCCACAGGCAGCGACTTCTGCCAGAAGGTGCTAAGCCGCGGCAACACGAGCGACCTGATGCAGATGTTCACCGACTTCACGGGAATGGCCCAGCCCGATGCCTCCGCGCTGCTGAAAGCAAGAGGGCTTTGATAAAAAAACAACCAACCCCCTCCAAACCTCCCCGAGAAAAGACCCACCCCCGGCCCCTCCCTATATGGAGGGGAGTAAATAGCAATAAACCGCAAAAGGACTCTCCCATGTAGGCAAAACAAACTCCCCTCCCATGTAGGGGAGGGGCAGGGGTGGGGTCAGTATTCAGAATTCTCAGCAGATGTTTGGGGGATTAAAGGAGATTACAGACCCCACCCCTAACCCCTCCCCTTGAGGGGCGGGGAGCATAAAATAACTATCTACTCCCCCTCCTTAGAAAGGAGGGGCCAGGGGTGGTTGATAAAATGAAGGGGAAGAAGACCCTCCCCCTTGCCCCTCCCTATAGGGCGGGGAGTGAATAGTTCCGAGCTAGTTGAATCCGCCTCTTATGGCCTTGAGTGTAATTACTCCCCTCCCTATATGGAGGGGCCGGGGGTGGGTCCGAAGGGGCTAGGGGTGGTTGATAAAAGCAGGGCAGGGACTACCTCAAGAAGCCTCCCCTCGGGGAGGTTGGAGGGGGTTGCTTCCTTCGTTATTTCATCTTAAACAACAATACTAATAATTATGACAACAGGTAACGTACGTCCGGCCTCGATGGAGCGCATCACCACTCCAGAACTGGCCCAGAAATTTATCGACGAACAGATCAGCGAACTCCGCGCCCAGATTGGCGACAAGAAGGTGCTGCTGGCACTCTCGGGTGGTGTCGACTCATCCGTGGTGGCTGCCCTCCTCATCAAGGCCGTGGGCAAGCAGCTCGTCTCTGTTCATGTGAATCACGGTCTGCTCCGCAAGGGCGAGCCCGAACAGGTGGTGCGCGTGTTCCGCGACGACCTCGATGCCAACCTGGTCTATGTGGATGCCACCGACCGCTTCCTCGACAAGCTGGCAGGCATCTCCGACCCCGAGCAGAAGCGCAAGATTATCGGCGCCGAGTTCATCCGCGTGTTCGAAGAAGAGGCCCGCAAGCAGGAGGGCATCAGCTTCCTCGCACAGGGCACCATCTATCCCGACATCGTGGAGTCAGGTCCCGTAAAGAGTCACCACAACGTGGGCGGTCTGCCCGAAGACCTGCAGTTCGAACTCGTTGAGCCCATCAAGCTGCTCTTCAAGGA
>JAFWQT010000017.1 GCA_017508965.1 Prevotella sp.
ATACGTGAGGGCAAGGACATTTCCGTTGGGAAGAGGCGGATTACGTTCCGTGAGAACGGTGACATTGCCATCGACAACGACAGATATAATATTCACTATGTGTTTACCCCTATAACCGCCAGCAATGAAACTGATCAATGACTTTTTCCAAATCATCTCGACCGAGACTGTCGATGGCGGTTTCAGATGTCGCACGCGGCTAAATGCCGGTCACGACTACTATCGGGTGCATTTCCCGGGCAATCCCGTCACTCCAGGGGTTTGCCTGTTGCAGATGGCCACCGAGATACTCTGTCAGGAATACGGCAAGAAACTCGTCTTCTGCAAGGGTTCCAACATCAAGTTCAAGAACCTTGTAGGTCCGCACGAAGAACCGGAGTTCTTGTTCACCAAAACCCGTATGGAAGACGGACTGCTCAGTACTAGTGTGAGCATTGAGCGAGGTGAGACGCAGTTCGTGAAGATGTCATTGCAATATAGAGTCGTTGACTGATGAATTCCAAGACGGACAACAGGCGGTTGTGTGTTATCATCCCTACATATAATAATGTAAGGACCATCAGACAGGTGGTGATGGATGTCCGCCAGTATTGCAGTCAGGTGATTGTGGTCGACGACGGCAGCACCGACGGCACGTCGGCAGAGCTCAGTTCTCTTTCGGAACTTATCACCATAGTCACCTGTCAGCCCAATGGGGGCAAGGGACATGCGCTGGTGGCCGGTTTCAGGAAAGCCCGTGAGATGGGATTCACCCATGCCATCACGATTGATGCCGACGGGCAGCATTTCGCCGACGATATCCCGGCCTTCCTCGGTCAGCTCGACAGCCATGCCGATGCCATTATCGTGGGCGCACGCAATCTGACAGAAGAAAACATGCCGCGAGGGAATACCTTTGCCAACCGTTTCTCCAATTTCTGGTTCCGTCTGCAGACAGGCATCGACCTGCAAGACACGCAGAGCGGTTATCGGCTCTATCCTTTGGGAGCATTGCGGGGACTTGGTCTCATCACCTCCCGCTACGAGGCAGAACTCGAACTGCTTGTTTTTGCCGCATGGGCAGGAACCCCGATATTCTCTGTTCCGGTAAAGGTTTATTACCCTCCTGCCGATGAGCGGGTGAGTCATTTCCGCCCTGTATATGATTTTGTCCGCATCAGCATCCTGAACACTGTGTTGTGTGTTCTCGCCCTGATTTATGGATATCCCCGTATGGCGGCACGAGCCGTCAGAAGAATCTTCGCATGAAAAGAATTCTATATGTGGTGCGCCAGACGGCCTACACCATTTTCTCCTTTTGTTATTTCTTAGGCCTTGCCGTGGAGATGACCATGCGCGGATTCTTCCTGATAACGCTGGGTGGGAAAACCGACGAGAACAAACTGAAATACCATCGCATTCTTCAGCGAAAGGCTAATTTTGTGGTGAACCACATCCCGGGAACCACTTTCACCTTTATTAATACCCCCAAAGAGACTTTCGAAAAACCGTCGGTAATCATCAGTAACCATCAGTCGCACCTCGACCTTATGGCCATCATGATGCTGACGCCTAAGCTGATTATACTGACAAAGAACTGGGTTTGGCATAATCCCTTCTATGGTATCGTGATTCGCTATGCCGACTATTTCCCTATTACCGACACGGAACAGATGGCAGATACCGTGGCAGAGAAAGTGAGTAAAGGCTATTCGGTCATGATTTTTCCCGAGGGGACACGTTCGGCCGACAGCCATATCCTGCGATTCCATCGCGGGGCGTTCTATCTGGCAGAGAAACTTGGACTCGACATTGTACCCGTTTTCATCAAGGGTTTTGGTGATGTCCTGCCCAAAACGTCATTCCATCTGCACCCTGGACAGCTTTCGTTGGAAGTCATGCCTCGAATCCGGCGCGACGATTCCTCACAGATGGGCGACTACCGGGAGATGACAAAACGGTTGCACAAGATGTATGTCACGAAATACGATGAAGAAGTGTGTCATCATAGGTAGTGGACTGGGTGGCCTGTCGTGTGGCTGCATCCTTGCTAAGAACGGTTATGAAGTGACCGTTCTTGAACAAGGTCTGCAGGCGGGAGGTTGTCTGCAGTGCTTCCGTCGCGGTGATGCGGTCTTCGACACGGGCATGCATTATATCGGGAGTGCCGACCGCGGTCAGGTGCTCCATACGATATTGCATTATCTGGGTGTTGCCGATGATATCAGACTGGAAAGGTTGGACCCGACAGGATATGACGTCATTTCGTTTTGCGGAGAACAATACCGGTTAGCCAACGGCAGGGAGCAATTCGTGGATTCGCTGGCCCGCCGTTTTCCGAACAGCCGCGACGAACTGTTGCGCTACTGCGACTTGATAGACCAGGTGGCTGCATCGTCACCGATGCACACCCTCAATAAAGATGCTGACATCGCGACCTTCGCCAAATACCAAATGGTAGGCGTCGGCGAGGTTATCGACAGTGTGGTGAGCGACCCCACGTTGCGGCAGGTGCTTGCGGGAATCAGTCCGCTTTATGCCGGTGAAAAGGACGTCACGCCGTTCTATGCCCATGCACTTATAGCCGATTTCTACAACCAGAGTAGTTTCCGCATTGTCGGGGGCAGCAGCACGCTGACCGATTCGCTGGTTGGTGTCATCAGGAGCTATGGCGGCAGGGTGCTCACCCGAAGGAAGGTTGAGCGGATTGAGTGTAACAGAACCGGTGCCACGGCTGTCATTACCTCGGACGGGGAGTGCTTCCCGGCGGATGTCGTGGTCAGTGCCATTCATCCCGCCAATACCGTGGGACTTGTTGACAGCCATTTGCTTCGCCCGGCTTTCCGCCGCCGACTGGAGCATGCCAGGAACACCACCTCAGCCTTCACGCTGTATCTGAAGTTCCGTAAGAACAAGGTGAAGTATCTGAACCATAACATGTTCTATTATCGCGGCGACACGGTGTGGGGTTGTCAGAAGTATGATGACGCGGCGTGGCCCAAGTTCATGCTGTATATGCATTTCTGCCACAAGGAGCATCCTGAGTATGCCGAGACGGCCGAAGTGCTGACCTATATGGATTACCGTGAGACGGCAGAGTGGGCAGGAACCAGCATCGCGCAGCGCGGCGATAGCTACAAGCAGTTCAAGCGCAGGAAAGCCGAGCGTCTGATAGACGCTTTGGAACAGGAGATGCCGGGAATTCGCGACGATATTGAAGAATACTACACCTCCACGCCCTTGACATGGAGAGATTATACGGGTGTGCCCGAAGGGGCCATGTACGGAACGGCGAAGGATGTGAACCTCGTAGGGGCAGGTTGCATCTCGCCCAGGACTAACATTCCCAACCTGCTGTTGGCTGGCCAGTGTGTCACGCTGCATGGTATGCTTGGGGTGCTGGCCGGGAGTCTGATGACGTGCAGCGAACTGCTGACGGCCGATGTGCTGTTTTCACAGCTGAAGCTGATGAAATAGCACATGCCCGACAAAGATTATTTATTGAATTGACATATAACAAATGAAAGTTGAAGAAGTACCACAGGATTTAAAATATTTCAACCGTGGTCTTGTGCGCGACCAGAACTATGCTTTGGACAGCGAGGGCAAGTACCAGAAAGTGTGGAGCGATGGATGGGAACCAAAGAACGATGCGCTCGACGTGGCCCTGGAAGACGATAAGGACAACGAGGAGCGCAGTCGCATGGAGCTTTACAAACCAGAAGAGTTCCACGGGTTTGAACTCGACCTGGATCATCGTTCCGCATCGCATTGCGAGAATGGTGTCATTTCCACGATGTTGAGGTTCTACGGCATAGAACTGTCGGAACCCATGGCCTTCGGACTGGCCAGCGGACTGTTCTTTGCCCACATACCTTTTATTAAGATGCAAGGCATGCCGGTGACGGCTTTCCGCACGCTGCCGGGTTCGTTGTTCAAACGCATCATGAAACTGTATGGCATCAAGACAAAGACGCTCCGCTTCCTGAGCGAGGAAAAAGCCATGAAGAAGCTCGACAAGGTGCTGCTGGGACAGAAGATACCTGTGGCTTGTGTGGTGGGCATCTACGATCTGCCTTATTATCCGCCCGAATATCGTATGCATTTTAACGGGCACAACATCTGCATCATCGGCAAGGACGAGGAGCGTGATGTCTATAGCGTGCTCGACCCTATCATTACCGAGAAGGCGACCATCAGCGGAGCGTTGCTCCGGAAGGTACGCTTTGCCAAAGGAGGGTCTTATCCCCCAATGGGACAGATGTACTGGGTGACGTCGGTGCCCAAGGAGTTGCCCGAACTGAAACCGATGATTTTGAAGTCTATTCGCAAGACCTGCTGGTTCATGGTTTCGCAGCCTGGTTTCATCAAGTTTGCCGGAGCCAACGGCATTATTTATCTCTCGCGTCGTATTCGGAAGTGGGAGCAGAAGATGGGTGCACGCAAGGCAAGACAAAACCTGGTGCAGATTATCCGTATGCTTGAAGAGATAGGAACTGGCGGGGCTGGCTTCCGCTTCGTCTATGCTGCTTTCCTGCAGGAAGCGGCAGAGAAGACCGGCATCAGCTGTCTGAACGACTACTCCATGCGTCTCACGGAAATCGGCGACCTGTGGCGCGAGTTCGCCCTTAAGGCATCGAGAATATATAAGAAGCGTGAAGGCGAGAGCTACACATACGATGACCTGGGCGACCTGCTGCAGACCATCGGTGAACGGGAAAAGGTTTTCTTCAAGGATCTTGACCGTACGGCCAAAGAATATATGAAATGAAGATAGCTGTTTTTTACTATACCCAGAGTGGACAGGCGTTAAACGTTGCACGAAGTATCTGCAGCAAGATGAATGATGTCAGTGTGGTTTATAAGGAAATTGTTCCACTGGCCACCTATCCGTTTCCTTGGAGTAAAAACGCATTCTTTGATGTTTTTCCTGAAACCCGTCTCGGCATTCCTCCATCGGGCATCGTGCCCATGGATTTCAGTGATGTCGGGGATGCCGGTTTGGTGTTGGTAGTAGGACAGTCGTGGTTCCTTTCTCCATCCTTGCCTCTTCAATCTTTTTTCACAGATGAGCGGGTAAAACAATATTTAAGTGGACGCAAGGTGGTGTTTGTCAATGCCTGCCGGAACATGTGGCTGATGACAAGTAGGAAGGTGAAGGATTATCTGAGTGAAGCCCATGCCAAGATGGTAGGGCAGATTGTGCTTCAGGATGAAGCGCCCAATTTGGTCAGCGTTATCACTGTTATCCGCTGGCTCATCTATGGAAAGAAGGAAGGAAATTGGCTGCTTCCCTCCTCAGGTATCTCGGATGACTCCATCAAAGAATCTTCCCGTTTTGGCGCTATCATTGCAGATGCTTTGCATAAGAATGATTTATCACAGTTACAAGAACGGCTGCTTTCAGCAGGAGCTATCAAATATAAAGCCTCGGTGTTGTTCCTTGAAAAGGCAGGTCACCGAATGTTCGGCCTTTGGGCTAGATTCGTACGGAAAAAGGGAAATTATGGTGATCGGCGCCGTATTCCCAGACTTAATCTTTTCTATGCCTATTTACTCACAGTGCTGTTTGTGGTTTCACCTTTTGGTCAGTTGTTTTTCTACCTGACCTATCCTTTGCAGCAAGTATCTAAACACAAAAAAGAAGATTGTTATTTATAGTTTTTTTCTAACAAAGCAACATCATTAAGATTATGCACGCATATATAACAAAATCAGCAAAATTCCTCCCGAATGAACCAGTCGGAAATGATGAGATGGAGAGTTATCTCGGAATGGTAGACAATAAGCCTTCGAGAGCGCGGAGGATTGTGCTTAAACGAAATGGAATCAAGCAGCGTTACTATGCGCTCGACAAGAACGGAAATGTCACCCACACCAATGCCGAAATGGCGGCCAATGCCATTCGTAATCTTTTCGATGACCGTTTCGGTGTAAATGATATTGACCTGTTATCCTGCGGAACAGCCTCTCCCGAACAGCTTATACCCTCACACGGAGTGATGGTTCATGGAGAACTGGGCGGTGACCGGAATATAGAGGTGGTGTCTTTTGCCGGTTCTTGTTGTTCAGGTGTCGATGCACTGAAATATGCATGTATGGCTGTTGAAGTTGACCCGGCGATGAAGGTGGTGGCCTCGGCGTCTGAACGCTTGTCAGCATGGATGCGTGCGTCCTATTTCCAGAAAGAGTCAGAGAAGCTCGCTCAGCTAGAGACACATCCGATGCTGGCCTTTCAGAAGGAGTTCCTGCGTTGGATGCTTTCCGACGGTGCTTTTGCATTATTGCTTCAGGGTGCGCCCAATCCAGACGGTTTGTCATTGCGTGTAGACTGGATTGATATCACTTCGTTTGCTAATACGAAGGAGACCTGTATGTATTGTGGTGCTGAAAAGGATGAAGCAGGTAATCTGAGGGGATGGTCGATGTTTCCTGGTGAGGAATGGCTCTCGCAGTCTCTCTTTATGCTGAAGCAGGACACCCGAATGCTTGAAGAGAACATCGTGCCGCTCGGTGTCACCTATCTGCTGCAACTTGCAGAGAAACATCATTTCACACCGGGAGATGTGGATTGGTTCCTACCCCATCTCTCATCGTTGTTTTTCAAGGATAAGATTCTTGAAGAATCAGGTCGGCGTGGATGTTTTATTCCCGAAGAGAAATGGTTCTATAACCTCCCCACTGTTGGTAACATTGCTTCGGCTTCAGCCTTCGCCATGCTGGAAGAACTGATGAATACCAATCGCTTGCAAAAGGGACAGAAGCTGCTGATGATGATTCCAGAGAGTGCTCGTTTCTCTTACTGTTATTGTATGCTGACGGTTTGTTAAAAGATAAGTTATGAAAGTAGAAGAGGTACCTCAGGACTTGAAATATTTCAAAGGAACGGTCGTGCGCGATGTCGACTATGCCGTTGATGCTGATGGTAATTATCAGATGGTGGTCAGCGATGGTTGGACACCTAAGAATGAAGCGCTTGAGATAACCTTGGCGGACGTCGACGAGCAGTGCCAGGAGATTCTCGAGCGGGTGAAGGCTGGCGAAAGTAGCCTTTTGGAGTATTATGCGGCAAAGAATTTGATGGACGTGGACTTGCTGTCCGGCTATACAGGCTTTTCGAAACGTACTATCCGCAAGCATTTCCTGCCAGATAATTTTAAGAAATTGGATGAAAAGACGCTGGAGATTTATGCTGACGTGCTTCGTATCACGGTAGCTGAACTGACTACCATTCCAGAAAACTGAAGGATAACGATAACGATAACGTTAACGAAAACGATAACGAAAACGATAACGAAAACGATAACGAAAACTTTGAAACGTGGAACTTGATTTAAGCCATCGGGTAGCCGCACATTGCGAGAATGGTGCCATTTCAGCGCTTTTGCGCTATTATGGTATTAATCTGACGGAACCGATGATTTTCGGTTTGGCCAGCGGACTCTTTTTCGTCCATCTGCCTTTTGTCAAGTTGGCCGGAATGCCTGTGACTTCGTTTCGTACTTTCCCGGGAGTGTTGTTCAAACGAATCACGAAGCTGCTTGGAATCAAGGCTACGACACGGCGTTATCTGAACAAGGAGCACGCCATGCGCGATTTGGACCGTTTGCTGCTCGAAAAACAGACGCCTGTTGGCTGTGTGGTGGGTATGTACTATCTGCCATATATGCCGAAGGAATACCGTTTTCATTTCAACGGGCACAACATCTGCGTTATCGGAAAGGATGAACAGGCGGACACATACGCGGTGCTGGACTCGAATGCCACGCAGAAAGTGACGCTGAGCCGGCGGGAACTTCTGAAGGTTCGCTTTGCAAAGGGCGGCACTTACCCGCTGCTTGGACAGATGTACTGGATTAAGTCTGTGCCGAAGCAACTTCCCGACCTGAATCCGCTCATCCTGAAATCAATCCACAAAGTGTGCTGGTATATGATTTCGCAACCCGGCTTCATTCCATACGTGGGTGTCAATGGCATTGCCTATCTGTCGCGTAGCATCCGCGGGTGGGAGCAGAAGATGGGAAAACGCCGTGCATCACTTAACTTGGCACAGCTGGTACGCATGTTGGAAGAGATAGGAACCGGAGGGGCAGGCTTCAGGTTTATCTACGGTGCTTTTCTTCAGGAGGCTGCTGCCCGGACGGGTGTGGCCGAACTGAATGATTACTCTAAAAGAATTACGGCCATCGGAGACTTGTGGCGTGAGTTCGCTTTCAAGGCTTCGAGAATTTATAAACGGCGTGAGGGCGAGAGCTACACATACGATGACCTGGGCGACCTGCTGCTGACCATCGGTGAGCAGGAAAAGGCTTTCTTCCAGGACCTCGACCGTACGGTCAAAGAATATATGAAATGAAAATAAAACTGCTGGTGCTCATAGCAGGCCTGCTCATGGCCTGCACCATGAAGGCCTACAGGCTGACAGCCTATATCCCGCATGAGAATCCTACGGAAACGGGGGTGATTGTCTGTCCCGGCGGCAGCTACTTCTGGCTGGACAAGGCCACGGAGGGGGAGAAGGTGGCGCAGTGGCTCATGGAAAACGGCATTGCGGCATTTGTGCTGGAGTACAGTCATGCTGGGTGGGCTGCCTATGCGTATCACGTTCGCAGTGCAGGGCGCAGCTTTCCAGCAGGGTTCAACGACCTGAGGAAGGCGCTCGACTCGGTTCGCGCACGTGCCGGTGAATATGGAATAAGAACAGACAGAATCGGGTGCATGGGCTTCTCGGCCGGTGGGCATCTGGTGATGCATGCTGCCGAGCAATTGGCAGGTACTCCACAGGCGATAGCCTTTGTGGCTCCCATGTATCCTGTTGTGTCAATGACTCATCCATGTACGCACAAAAGGTCGCGCCGGGGATTGCTGGGAGAGTTTCCATCGAAGGCGATGAAGGACAGCCTGTCGCTCGAGCATCATGTGCCGGTGAACTGTCCGCCTGTCTTCCTGATGAATTGCGATGACGACCCCGTGGTGCACTATCATAATGCGGAACTGTTGGACTCGGCTCTGACCCGGCACGGCATCCCTCACCAGTATGAGCATTACCGCACGGGCGGCCATGGGTTCGGGGTGTCTGAAGAGAAAACCACTAGCGAGGCCATCGGGTGGAAGGAGCGGTTCCTGGTCTGGCTGAAAAGTATTATCAATAGTTAGGAGCATAAATAAGAGTTAAGGTTAACGTTAAGGTTATCGTTAAGGTTAACGTTAAGGTTATCGTTATATAAAGGATGGTTGAATTTTTCCTACACGTATATGACTTTCTGAAGAAGAGGAGAGGTCTTTGCCTGACGCTGGCGGCAGTGCTGACAGCTATTCTAATAGCAATGGTATCCTCGCTGAAATACAATGAGAATATCTACGACTTCTTGCCGCTGAGCGGAAACGAGCAGCGCGCCATAACGGTGTATCAGGACGTGACCGGCGGACAGCGCATCTATGCGATGTTCAAGGCAAAGGAAGAGAGTGGGGAACAGTCCGACAAGCAAGAGGAAGCTGTTGACACGTTTGCCGCGAAAATCATGGGCAACGAAGGGAAAAGGCATGTCAGCGAGATAACGACGCAGGTGGATTTCGACAAGATTGCCAACATCACGTCATTCCTCTACCAAAACGTGCCGTTCATGCTCTCCGACAGTGACTATGTGCGCATGGAGAAGCTGCTGGCAACTCCCGATTTTGCCGACAGCCAGCTGGCTGCCGATGTGCAGATGATGATGATGCCTGCCACGGGCTTTTTCACTCCGAGCATCAGCAACGACCCGCTGGGTCTTTTCAGTACACTGACCGACCGGCTGCAGGCCCGACAGACGGCCATGCCTTTCGAGATGGACAACGGGTATATCTTCACCCCGGGAAAGAAATATGCCATTGCCATGCTGACGTCGCCATACGGTTCGATGGAGTCGTCGAACAACAACCTGCTGGTGAATTATGTCGACAGTATCGCGCAACAGACCATGAAGACGGTGCCCAGCGTTGACGTTTCCATCACGGGATCGCCCGTGATAGCCGTGGGTAATGCCGGTCAGATTAAGAAAGACAGTTGGCTGGCCATCTCTATTGCCGTGACGCTGATTATGCTGTTGCTGGTGTTCTCGTTCAGGAGGAAGAGGAGCCTGCTGCTTATCGTCGCTTCTATCGGCTTTGGTTGGCTTTTTGCCATGGGCTTTATCTCTGTCATGCGGAGCGATGTCTCGCTGATTGTGCTGGGAATAGGTTCTATCATCATCGGAATAGCCGTCAATTACCCACTGCATTTCATTGCCCATACCGATTACGGCGGAACAACCCGCGAGGTGCTGAAGGAGATGGTGGCCCCGCTGCTGATAGGAAACATCACCACGGTGGGCGCCTTCGCCAGTTTGATGCCGCTGGATGCTCCCGCTTTGCGCGACCTTGGCTTTTTTGCTGCCTTCATGCTGGTTGGAACGATTCTTTTTGTTCTCGTGTTTCTTCCACATCTGGTCAAGGAAAGGGTTCATGCAGGAAAACAGCGCCTGTCGTTCGATAGGATTTCATCGATATCGCCCGACAGGCACCGCTGGCTACTTTGGGTTTTCCTCGTTCTGACACTCGTCTTCGGTTATTTCAGTCTGGACACATCGTTCGACACGAACATGCACAACATCAACTACATGACCGACGAACAGGAAAAAGTTCTGTCTGACTTGCAGACGCTGGCCGGCATCAGCGATTCAACGAATGTGTATGTGGTGACCGAGGGAAAAACTTGGGACGAGGCTTTAAAGAAGAGAGAGCAGCTGGGGCAGATGATAGACAGCTTGCATCGTGGAGGCGCAATCGCCAGTTATACCGACGCGACCTCGTTTGTATGCTCCGCTGAAGAGCAGACACGCCGGATAAGGAAATGGGACGAGTTCTGGGACAGGCATCGCGATGAAGTGGTGGCTATGCTGGAGAAGACTGCCCCCAAATATGGGTTTAGCAATGATGCTTTCAGTGATTTCATCGAAATCATCAACAAGAAATACACTCCTCAGCCGTTTGAATACTTCGAGCCCGTCAACTCGGTTCTCCTGAGCAACTCCTTCAGCACCAGCACAGGCTGTTGTTCGGTGGTCGACGTCGTTCATGCGGGGAATGCCAGCGTGAAGGATTTGGAGAACGCCCTGAACAAGGGAATCGGTTCCAGAGGCTATGCCTTCGACTTTGCGGGGATGAACAGCTCCATTGCAGAGTCACTCTCAGGCGATTTCAATTATATCGGTTTTGCCTGCGGTTTCATCGTGTTCCTTTTCCTCTGGCTTTCCTTCGGCAGACTGGAACTTAGTCTGCTCGCGTTCCTGCCCATGGCCATGGGTTGGCTGTGGATATTGGGCATCATGTTCCTGTTCGGCATGCAGTTCAATATCGTCAATGTGATTCTGGCCACCTTTATCTTCGGTCAAGGCGACGACTATACAATATTTATTACCGACGGTCTCATCTCGGAGTACGCCTATCGGAAAAAACTGCTGACCTCATTTAAGAGCAGTATCATCATTTCGGCGCTGATTATGTTCATCGGCATAGGTTCGCTGATTGTCGCCAAGCATCCTGCCCTGCACTCACTTGCCGAAGTGACCATCGTCGGAATGTTCACGGTTGTTCTTATGGCATGGGTTGTGCCGCCGCTCATCTTCGGATGGTTGGTAAAGACCGGCAATAGGATAAGAAGGACACCGATAACCATCGAGCAGCTTGTCCGCACAGGCTATTGCCGGGTGGTATGGTGGGTGGAATTGTTCCTTGGCTGCATCATCGGATGGATGATCCGGCTGTTGCCTGGCGATAAGGACCGCATGACGGCTTGGTTCCATCGTCTGATAAGTAAGACGATGCGTGCAAATGTCAACCACATTTGGGGAGTCAGCCATCATGTATGGAACGACAATGGTGAAGACTTCGGTCGTGGCAGCATTGCCGTCTGCAATCATCTGTCAAGGCTCGATACGATATATCTGCTGGCTTTAGACCCGAAGGTGGTCATTATGACCAGCGGCAAACGGTGGAACCATCCCATCTTCAGTCCGATACTCAAGTCGGGGCGTTTCATTAATGGTAACCACGCTGTTGATGAAGAGGTGGCCAAGGCTGTGAAAGAAGGTTACTGTGTTGTTGTTTCTGATGATGCTTTTAATCTGGCAAGGAAATTTGATGCCGACATACTCCCCTTGTATATTCACGGCACCGGTGATGTGATGCCCGATGAGAGCAGCGTTTTGGCACGCGGACAGGTGGATGTTGCGATTGGTAAACGGATTCCGGCAACAGAACTTCAGAAGGAAGGAGTGCTTGACTATCAGCAGCATCTCGCAGAATGGAGTCGCACCATCGAGAACACCCATTACTTCCATCACTATATTATCTATAAATATATATATAAAGGTATAGGACTGGAAAAAGAGACAAGACGCCTGCTGAAACGCCATGATGATTTCAGCAAATGGATAGACATTGCTGATGCTCCCGCTGAGGTGAACATCATAGATGCCGGTCACGGTCAGTTCTCCTTGCTCTATGCACTTGTACATCCCGAGACGCAGGTCTATTCGTATGCCTACGACGAAGACGACGTGGCCTTGGCCTCGAGTTGTGATCCTATGCCCCGGAACCTGCATGTCCATTATTGTAAAGACCATGCGGCGGCTGTCGAAGAAGTCGGCAGTGGCAGCGTTATCAGTCTTTCCACTATTTTAGCGTAACTCGTTTTAAAAAACATATAATGAATACAGATTTTGACGATATCCGTCCATACACGGACCAGGAAATTCCAGCTGCCATGCAACGCATCGCTGATAGTTCCATGTTGCCCATCTTGGTTTCCTATGTCTTCCCCGACATGTCGACTGATGAGATTAAGCAGATGCTTTGTAGTTTTAAGACCATCAAGGATTTCCAGATGGGTGTCATGTATCATGTCAACAGGCAAGTCATCAATCAAAGTATATCTGAGTTTACTTTTGGGGGATTGGAACAACTCAAGAAAGACAAGTCTTATCTGTTTGTCAGCAATCACCGCGACATCATGCTCGATGCCTCGCTTCTCCAGAATGTGCTGGTGGGTGAGGGTTTAGAGACATCACAGATAACGTTTGGTGCTAACCTGATGATGAATCCCCTGGTCATCGATATCGGCAAGTCGAACAAGATGTTCAAGGTGGAGCGCCCTGGG
>JAFWQT010000018.1 GCA_017508965.1 Prevotella sp.
GACCGAATACTTCAATGCCTACAGCACCGTGAATGCCGATGCCATCTACAACGGCCAGCGCTCGCTCTTCAAGGGTAAGGCCAACGAGCCCCGCGTGTTCCTGCTCACCCGAAGCGGATTTGCAGGCGAGCAGCGCTACTCAACGGCTACCTGGAGCGGCGACATCGGAACCCGCTGGGAGGATATGCGGGCACAAATGACGGCAGGATTGAACTACTCCATGTCGGGCGTTCCCTTCTGGGGTATGGATCAGGGCGGATTTTGCGTAGAAGACCGCTATGTGGCAGCTCAGCAGGAGTTCGACAAGACAGGCGTTGAGAACAGCGACCTGACGGAGTGGCGCGAATTGCAGGCCCGCTGGAACCAGTTCGGCTGCTTCATTCCGCTCTATCGTGCTCACGGCCAGTGGCCTCTGCGCGAAGTGTGGAACATTGCCCCCGAGAATCATCCCTGCTATCAGACCATCGTCTATTACGACAAACTGCGCTACCGCATGATGCCATATCTCTATTCGATGGCCGGCTGGGCACATCTGAAAGACTACACACTGATGCGTGCCCTCGTGATGGATTTCCAGGGCGACGAGAAGGTGTACGACATCAAGGACCAGTGGATGTTCGGTCCGGCATTCATGGCTTGTCCTGTAGGCCAGTATAAGGCCCGCAACCGCAAGGTGTATTTCCCCAAGGCCAGCGGTTGGTATAATTTCTATGACGGTGAGTTCATCGAGGGCGGCCAGAGTCTGATCGTGGATGCTCCCTTCGAGCGTATTCCTGTCTTCGTGCGCGAAGGTTCCATCGTTCCCTTCGGTCCCGAGATTCAGTATTCCGACGAGAAGCCTGCCTCCGAGATTACGCTCTATGTCTATGCTGGCCGCAACGGCGAGTTCCAGCTCTACGAGGACGAGGGCACCAACTACAACTACGAGAAAGGCAAGTTCGCCACCATCGACATCCGCTACGATGATGCCTCGAAGACCGTCACCTTTGGCAAGCGCCAGGGCAGTTTCAACGGCATGCTGAAGAGCCGTTCGTTTAACATCGTACTCGTTTCGAAGGACAATGCCCAGCCGCTCGACTTCAATGCTAAGGGCAAGAGTGTTACCTATAGCGGCAAGGCCGTCAGCGTGAAGCTCTGATAGTCTTTTTGTCACGAATACGCTGAATTTCATATTTGGTTCGGCTATATAATTTTAAGGAACGCAAAGAAACAAAGACTCAAAGATTAAAGGTCATTTGCCTGGAACAAAAATCTTTGAGCCTTTGTTTCTTTGTGTTCCAATATATTAATCATCCCTTCTCTTCGGGCAAGTAATTAATCTGTGTTAATCCGTGGAATCCGTGCCTTTTATAATTCCCGCAGAACTCCTCCGTTGCTCCCATTTCTCGCGGAAAGAACCATTCAGCCGTGCCCTGATTTCCGTAATTTTTTTGCATTTTTCATAAAATTAGTCAGATTTGTTCTTTTTGTTCCAAAAAATAACTATATTTGCACAGTTATTATCCACTTTAAATCAATATGGGGCAATATTTTAAACAGCATATCCGCCCATTCTTTTCTGGCATTTCCGACAGAATCAGAAAGCAGGCAAGCCATGTGTGGTCGAGTATCGCACTCGTCGTTATTGCTGCCATTCTCGTTGAGCTGACCTCTGCCGTTCAGTATTACTATGCCCGGGAGAACATCTACAAGACCGTGCAGCAGAATGCCGAAACGGAACTGAAGGTGAAAAGCCTGGAAATCCAGAAGGTGATGACCGCCGTGGAGACGGCCACCAGCAATATGGTATGGTATGCCAAGCAGCGGCTCAGCCAGCCCGATTCTCTCTATGAGGTCTCCCGGCGGCTCGTGAAGACGAACAGCACCATCATCGGTGCCGCCCTCTTGTTTGTCCCCGACTATTATCCGCAGAAAGGACATTGGTTCGAACCTTACGTGGCAGAGCGTAAGGACGGAACGCTTGAAGAAATACAACTGGGCGGCCCAGACCACGATTATTTCAAGGCCGACTGGTGGAAAAAAGCTGTCAAGGCGGATAAAGGCTATTGGAGCGAACCCTATTACGACAAGGACGGGGCGAAGATGATGCTCTGCACCTATTTTGTTCCCGTTTGCGATGCTTCGGGCCGGCTGGTTGCTTTGTTCGGGGCCGATGTCTCGCTCGACTGGCTTTCCGAAATCATCAATGCCCGTCCTGTCCATCCTTCTTCGTTCAACCTCATGATTTCCAGCACGGGCCAGCTGATGGCTTGTCCGGTAGAGAGCCTGGTCATGCGGCGTAACATTCAGGAAGTGACCGCCCGCATCGAAGACACCACCGCCAATTACGTCAATCGCGAGATGATGGCAGGAAGGAGCGGACATGCCGACATCATCGACGAGAATGGTGAGAAGAACTACATTTTCTATGCTCCAGTTGAGGGAGAGACGGGCTGGTCGATGGCTGTCGTGTGTAGCGACCACGACCTTTATCACGGCCTTCGTCAGGTCAGCTTCGTGCTCACGCTGCTCATGCTGGCTGGTCTCTGCCTGATGGGCTACATTATCTGGCGTAGCGTTCGTAGTACGCGCCGTCTGCAGGCCGTTCAGAGTCAGCGTGCAGCCATCAAGAGCGAGCTCCACATTGCCAGTTCCATTCAGATGGCACTGTTGCCCAAGACATTCCCGCCGTTCCCCGAGCGCAAGGATATCGACATCTATGCCTCGCTGAAGCCGGCTCGCGATGTGGGTGGCGACCTCTACGACTATTTCATCCGCGACGAGAAGCTGTATTTCTGTATTGGCGACGTTTCAGGCAAGGGCGTTCCTGCATCCATTGTGATGGCCGTCACGCGCACGCTCTTCCGCAATGTCGCCTCCCTCGAATCCAAGCCCCACCGCATTCTCTCGGCCATCAACAACACGCTCTCTGAAGATAATGAAAACAACATCTTCGTGACCTTCTTTGTGGGGGTGCTCGATTTGCCTACAGGCCGTCTGCGCTATTCAAATGCTGGTCATGAATCGCCTGTTATTCTCTCCGACGGTGAGAAGAAGCTGGAGTGCGTCAGCAATGTTCCGCTCGGAGTCGACCAGGACTGGGAATACACCTTGCAGGAGACCACGCTTTCCAATCAGACCACGCTGTTCCTCTATACCGACGGACTAACCGAGGCAATGGACCCCGAGCAAAGGCTGTTCGGCAAGAAGCGGATGATGGAGGAACTGAAGAAAAGGCAGTCGCCCGAGGAAATCAGCAACAGCATGACGAAGGCTGTCACGAGGTTCATGGAGGGTGCTGAGCAAAGTGATGACCTGACCATGCTCATCATTCGATACAACCGCGAGAAGCAACCCGTCAACCTCAGCCGAAGCCTGACGCTGCCCAACGATGTGCAGACCACGCCTAAGCTGGCCGCATTCGTTGACGATGTGTGCAACACGCTGGGATTCAACTCCAGCCAGACTTTGCAGATGAACCTGGCAGTTGAGGAGGCTGTGGTGAATGTGATGAACTATGCCTATCCGAAGGGCACTGTCGGCGATGTGCAGATAGATGCCTCTGCCAACGATGAGCGCCTGAAGTTCATCATCTCCGATTCAGGTATGCCGTTTGACCCCACGGCCCGTCCCGATACCGACACTTCGCTTCCTGCCGACGAGCGTCCCATTGGCGGACTGGGCATTCATCTGGTGCGCCATTACATGGACTCAGTCAATTACGAACGTATGGACGAACGCAACATCTTCACCCTACGAAAGAGCATAAAGTCATAAATAGATAAACCTCATTTAAACTCA
Organism: Prevotella sp.; assembly: GCA_017508965.1. Lineage (GTDB taxonomy): Bacteria > Bacteroidota > Bacteroidia > Bacteroidales > Bacteroidaceae > Prevotella. The sequence continues at coordinate 3,781 of JAFWQT010000018.1, forward strand.
TAAAAAAGATATGAAAACTACTGTAACTGAACAGGATGGCAAGCTTGTTGCCATATTGGAAGGAACACTTGATACTGCTGCCGCCGAAAAGACAGCTCGCGATCTGGCTCCGCTGAACGACTGTAATGGACGCGACATTCTCATCGACTGCAGCCAGCTGACCTATATCTCAAGTTCTGGCTTGAGAATCCTGCTTAGCGTGCGCAAGCATGCTTCTGTGGCCGGCAGCAGCGTAACGCTGAAAGGTGCCAACAACGACATCCTCGATGTGTTGCGCACAACAGGCTTCAACAATCTCTTCACGATCGAATAAGCATAAAGTAATAAAATGTAATCAACCCCCCTCCTTAGAAAGGAGGGGCTGGGGGTGGTTGATAAACTGCGGAAGAAGAGCAAATTAGCCGAATAAATCAACCCCTCCTGACCTCCCCTTTCCAAGGGGAGGGATAAGTTACTTCGTTTCGATAAACCTTCACAAACTATAATCTTCAGCCATTCCGTTCAGAGCCACGCAATCGGCACCACTGATGAGCCGTTTACCTACATCATAAGGCCAGGGACTCAGAATAAGAAGACGACCGGCAGCAAAGATAAGTAAATTATACAAAACAGCCAATATACTTCAGCCTAATTCTTGGCAGTTGATGTGAACGAGGACTCCGCGTTCACATAAATCCCTTTATATTCAGATTTCGTTTGCACGCGCAAACTATTCATATATCCCACTAATCCCATGAAAGACAGCCGTTTACGGTGAAGGGTTCCCGCCATCCTTCCAACGCATGCCATTTTGCAACATCCCATTGCTGAAAACCGCCATCATAAAGCAACACCCAAAGAATAGCTAACTATCTGATAATCACTCATCAACAATCATCCCAACTCCCACAGTAAGGCATTGCTGACGAACGTCAGCAATATTACCGACCTGTGTCAGCAGTATTGCCGACGTTCGTCAGCAATACTCCGCGAAGCCAAATGGGATAATTTCTACCACACAAAAACCCTTCACCGTAACCGCTTCTGAATCAACAGAATAGCGGAAAAGTGAAGGGTTCTTAAAGTGTCTGCATCTGTGTGTATAATCAAGGACACAGACGCCAGACAGTATATCAAAATCATTTTACTACCGTTTACAGTCGTTTTCACATGAGGTTAGACTATTTGTGAACCCATTTTTATCGTGGTAGGCTTCTTCCGTATAGAGTCTACAATAATGATGGCTCTATTTTTTTTAGAATAACCCTATGTCCACCCCTATCAGGACCGTCACGGCGTATAACCCCTTTCGATTGCAAAGCATTTAGGTCACGGCGAATGGTTTTGGCATCAACTCCAAATAATGTAGCCAGCGTTGCGGACGTTTCTAGGACATTTTCTAGGACATTCCATTGACCCGTTTCTACAAGCCTATCAACGATTCTCCTCTGAGGCTCAGTGAGTTGACTCGCAGAAATATGGCCTGTGTTTGCTAGGACACCTTGATGTCCGTGATTCACATTTTTCCTCTTAAATGATACTCTCACACCGACACAGCGATTACCATGTCCAGATTATAGTGGCTTATGTATCTCCGAACGTTCCTGTTACCTTCCTGACGAACTAACAAAAATTCTTTGTGAGTTTGTGCTGCATCTAACTTTCTTTTGAATCCTGTCATTGTAAGGAAGTAAAAAACGTCCCATCTGCGAAAACAAATGGGACATTTGAATCAAATGGGTTCACAATCGTCGATCAAGGGAATTAGGTCTATCAGTTTCTTTCCTTCAATCTCAAATTCCTCAAGAACAGCTTTGCCGTCCTTGAACCTTCGAGTCTCATTAGTGCAAACAAGGGTTGGTTCCTTGTTCACATATAGTATCGCTTCTCACCATATTTCTCCGATTATTAATATTTTTGTCTTTTTCTGTCGCAATTTCGGATAATTTGTGTAATTTTGCCATCATTAATTTAAATCAGAATAAGATGATTGAAATCTGGAATGAGTTTTGTTCACATTTAATTGATTGCAAAGAAAGAAATGTTTCTGAGGAACGCTATCATGAAATTATTGAGAGCCAATTGTCTATTTTAGGCTGGAAGCGATATAAAGGCGAAATTTGCCACAAAGAACGAATACCCTCAGGTCATGGTTTTGCAGAGCCAGATATCGTCATCAAGAATGATGGCGTGAACCAGATGGTTATTGAAGTGAAGAAACCCAACCATACGCAGACAAGGGAGGAAAGACTTCAGTTATTGTCATATATGCGACTGTGTATGCTACGGGTCGGCATATACATAGGCGAGCACATTGAGATTTTCTATGACGCACAAGGTGATACGGCAGAACCTGTTTCAATCGGTATTATCCCTTTAGAATTGGATAATGAGAAAGGGGAAAAGTTCGTTGAACTTATCATCCGCAATAAGTTTGACAAGGACCGTTTTGTGACGTTCTGCGAGAATAGGATGCGGGAATTACAAGAAAAGAAGACCCTGCAACGTGTGAGGAACGAGTTGATAAGTGGCGGTTATGAGAACACTATCATCGATTGCATCAAAAAGCATTTGCTAGGACTCGAAAGTAATACTTTCTCGGAACAGCAGATAGATGATATGCTATCCTCCCTACAATTCAAGGTTGTTGCAAAGGATTTGCCTATGCCGAAAACAAGCATAGCGATTCCTCCATCTATCAACAATGAGATCATATATGAGAAAAGTGGACGCGACAACACCCGATACTCACTTGAAGAGAGCGAATTCCTGCCCAAAAATAAATTTGCATTAGCCGTCGTAACAAAATATGTAAAATTGCATCCAGAGAAAACGCTGGAGGAACTGCTTAAAGTGTTTCCCCATCATTGGCGAACTGGCACGGGAGTTATATGCGAGTTGTCACAGATTTCGCCTCGGCAGTTGCATGACGGACGCTATCATACAAAGCCAAGTCAAATTCTTCGGAGTGCAGATGGTCATCAGTTTGCAGTTACTACACAATGGAACAAAGACACAATTCAGAACATGGTGAATTTCGCAAAGTCTCAAGGATGGGGTGTCAAGACAAACAAGTAAAACAAAATATGGAGGAAAACGTATTTCTTATCAAATGGTATGGCCCATTTGATTGTAAAGAAGATATTAGAGACTGGGAACAAGAACAATCATTCAAAAGTTCATTATATCTATTGCACGGCAAGTGTAAATATGCAAAAAAAAGCGAGAAGTATTATTGTGGCATGTCTGAACGGAATGTTTACAAACGACTAAGCGATAAGAATCATCACATCCGTGAAATTCAAGAGCGTCCTCACTCTATTTACGTAGGTTGTCTGTCGAATGTTAAACGTCCGACAACTTCACAAATTAGACTTGTCGAGAAAATCATTACGGCAAGTTTAACGTATTTGGTTGGTAAGGAAAATGTTCTCAATGCTACAAATACCCTTTTTCCTGCCGAGAATATATTTGTCATCAATGAATGGTGGAAAACAACTGGTGAATCAGTATGGAAACGACAACTGAAAAATGCCCCTTCAAATATTATTCCTGACGTCATAACCTTTCATTATAAAGGGAATGAAGATAACGATTTATTCGGTTGTAAGAAATTGAAACAATTATAAGACTATAGGAACTTTTGAGAAGTATAAGAAAGTAGCATTTGGAATTCATTCTGCAAAACGTGTGTGTAGCTTTAAACTGGACTCACAGTGGGACAGACTTTCCATGAATCTAGGGCAAAGATACTAATTAATTGGGAGTATCTGCTTTTTAATTGAAAAATCTGCAAAAGTGGGGGAAACTTGATTCCGTCTAAACTCATTGGGTGGTATGGCTTTATCTTTGCAATAGGACAACTACCACAAGAATCTTACAAAAATGTTTGTTCTGCGCGGTTGAAGATAAGGCTAAAGGGAAAGATTTTTGTCAGATTTTTGATGATTTTTGTTTAAAAGTGGGGGCTCGAAGTAGTTGGTTTGAATGCGAAAAGTGTTAAATACTTGAAAATTCATTGCGCTGTTAAAAATAAAGTGTATTTTTGTGGAATCCAGCAGACGAGTGCTGCGACTCCTTTTCTGACTGATTATTTTAATATCTAAAACGACTATGGAAACAAGAGACTACACGGGATTCTTGTCCGCGCTGGGCAGCATCCTACCCAAAGAACGTATATATACAGACGAGCTGCGCAGGCTGGGCTGGGGGACTGATGCCAGTTTCTATCGGCTCACGCCGAAAATAGTGGTGCGCTCCAGCGGTGAGCAAGAGCTCTCGGAGATTGTGAGGCTGGCCTCGCGATTCAAAGTGCCTTTCACGTTCAGGGCGGCGGGAACGTCGCTCTCGGGCCAGAGCGTCAGCGACTCGGTGCTCATCGTGGCCGGGAAAAACTGGGAGAAATACGAAATAGGTGAGGGGCAGGAGAGCATCCGCCTGCAGCCGGGCATCGTGGGCGCACGGGTGAACGAGCTGCTGAAACCCTACGGCAGAGTGTTTCCGCCCGATCCTGCCTCGATAGGGTCGGCCATGGTGGGCGGCATCGTTTGCAACAACGCATCGGGAATGAACTGCGGCGTGCATGCCAACAGCGACCGCATGCTCATCTCGGCTCGTATCATTCTTGCCGATGGAACTGTGCTCGACACTGGCGACGAGCAAAGCAAGGAAGCGTTCCGCAAGTCGCATCCTGAATTCATCCGCAAAATCGAGGACCTGCGCGACCGTGTGAGGGCCAACCAGCCGCTTGCCGAGCGAATCCGCAAAAAGTATTCCATCAAGAATGTGACGGGACTGAATCTCCGTCCGCTGATTGCCTACGACGACCCGTTCGACATCATTGCCCATTCGATGGTAGGCTCTGAGGGAACGCTGGCTTTCCTGGCCGAGGTCACCATGAAGACGCTCTACGACTACAAGTACAAGGCTTCGGCTATGGTTTATTTCCACACCATGAAGGAGAGCTGCGAGGCCGTGGTGGCCATGAAGAAGCTGAAGGCAACGGCCGAGGACATCCGCATGAGCGAGGAAGACCTGATGGTGAAGTCGGCCGAGATGCTTGACTATCTCTCGCTGGCATCGGTCGACGATCCCGTCTATCTGCAATATAAAAAAGATGTGGACGCAGGCAAGGTGCCCGGGGTGGAGCCTGGCGACTATCACAATCTGACGGCGGTGCTCACCGAGACCAAGGCCATCACCCACGGCGATCTGCTGGGCAGGATGAGTGCCATCAAGGAGTGTCTCGGAAACTTCAGGCTCTACATTCCGGCAGAGTTCACCGAGGACCCGAAGATATATGGCAAATACTGGGCCATCCGTTCAGGTATCTTCCCAAGCGTTGGAGGCATGCGCCCCATAGGCACCAGCTGTCTGATTGAGGATGTGGCCTTCCATATCGAAGACCTCCCCGAGGCAACCGTGAAGCTCCAGAAGCTTATTGCCGACCACGGCTATAGCGATGCCTGCATCTATGGTCATGCTTTCGAGGGCAACTATCACTTCATCCTGAATCAGAGCTTCAAGAGCGATGCTGATGTGAAGCAGTATGAGGACATGATGCGCGACGTGGCACGGCTGGTTGTGGAAGAGTACGACGGCTCGCTGAAGGCTGAGCATGGTACCGGACGTAACATGGCTCCGTTCGTGAAGTACGAGTGGGGTGAGGAGGCCTTCGAGGTGATGAAGGAGCTGAAGGCTATCTTCGACCCCGACAACCTGCTCAACCAAGGTTGTATCTTCAACGATGACCCGAACTGCTTCATCAAGAACTTCAAGCCGCTGCCTGAGCTGAACTACAAGTTCGAAGGCATACCCGACGGCGGTCATTATTACCGTCTCGAGAAGGACGGCCATTCGTCGACCAAGGAAACCATTGAGGGTGCAAAGAAGGCCAACAAGTGTATCGAGTGCGGCTTCTGCGAAGTCAATTGCATGTCGTGCGGACTTACCTTGTCATCGCGTATGCGTATTGCCATCCAGCGCGAGATTCTTCATCTGGAGGCAACAGGCGAGAATCCTGCACGTGTGGAGCGGCTGAAGAAGGCGTATAAGTATTATGGCGACGAGACTTGTGCTGCCGACGGTCTTTGCTCCACCTCTTGTCCGATGAAGATTAATACCGGTGAACTGACGCATCTTATCCGCCAGCTGAACATGCAGGACAGCAAGATGGGCTATAAGGTGGGCAACTTTGCCGCCAACCACATGAAGGGAATCAAGAGCGGACTGCGCCTGGTGCTCGATGTGGCAAACCTCGGTCATTCGCTGATTGGAAGCTCGGCCATGCAGGGCATTTGTAACGGAGTCCACAAGATGGGCATCCCGCTCTGGACGCCAGCTATGCCGCGTAAGTTCAGTCAGCCGGCGCCTGGCAGCATCCGTCCGTCTCAGCAGAGCACGGATGACCTGAAGGTGGTTTATTTCCCCAGCTGCATCAACCAGACGATGGGATTGGCCAAGGGTGCTCCTGTCAAGAATTCGGTGGTCGATGAGATGTGCGCCTTGCTGAACAAGGCCGGCTTTAGCGTCATCTTCCCCAAGCAGATGGACAAGATGTGCTGCGGACAGATTTGGGAATCGAAGGGAATGCTCGACATAGCCGACAAGAAGACAGCCGAACTCGAGGATGCCCTCTGGGAAGCCAGCGAACAAGGCAAGTATCCGGTTTTGTGCGACCAGAGTCCGTGCCTGCATCGTATGCGTAAGATGATTACCAGGATGAAGCTCTACGAGCCCGTGGAATTCATCATGACATTCCTGCGCGATCGGCTCGATTTCCATCCCATCGACCGAAGCATTTCCGTGCATGTAACATGTTCTACGCGTGAGATGGGACTGGCAGACCAACTGGTTGAGCTGGCCCGTCTGTGTTCCACGAATGTACTCGTTCCGGTTGGCGTAGGATGTTGCGGATTTGCCGGCGACAAGGGCTTCAGCAATCCCGAGGTGAATCGCTATGCCTTGCGCAAGCTTCGCTCTCAGGTGGAGGCGAACAAGGTGGTCTATGGCTATTCCAACAGCCGCACTTGCGAGATTGGCCTGCAGACCAATGCTGGCGTTCCCTATATGTCGATTGCCTATCTCGTGAACGAATGTACTACACCTAAGGTATAATATGTTTTTTAGTATGAATAAAATAATGATTTGGGGGCTGATGGCGACATTGGCCCTCTGCTCTTGCGGAAGCAAGTCAGACAAACAAGCAGCCCAGTCTGCTTCGGTAGATTCAGTTCCCACAGAAAAGGCCGCTGCCGATGCCTATGCTGAAGATGCAAGTGAGGTGCCTCCCGTGCTGGTTGCCTATGTGAAAGGCAAGCCGCTTTTCGCTCCGTTCAACGATGGCAGTATCCTCTTCGAAGGACGTGTGTTGAAGCAGTCGCCCGGTAAATACACCAAGTTGTTGCTTGGCCATCAGGTATTCGATGTCACTTATAAGGAAGAGAAGAATGCCAGCCTGAAGCACGACGATAGCTATTTGAACCAGTATTTCTATCAGATAAAGGATGAGATGAAAGGTCAGCTCTACGACTATGCCGACCCGAAGGCCGTTGAGAAATTCATGCAGACCTATGGCGACATGGATGCTGAGGGAAATATCCTGCCGAAGGAATACACGGAGGCCATTCTGGTTTCGCCCGACTACCTGAAGGAGCGTCAGCCAATTCCGTATATGCCAACAACGACCGAAGACCCCGACGGACCTGAATTCCCGGCCGCTACGGTTGCCATTGTTGAGAAAATGCTGGGGCAGAAAGTGGAGAAAAACCGCATTTCGTGTGTTCTTGGCAAAGACGAGTATAACTTCGGCGTGATGAGAACCAAGCCAAATTCCAAATACGGCATTGCTGCCTGGGTGCTGGCAAAGGGCAATGATGTGAGCATTTGGACGGATACGTGTGAGGTGGTGCCCGACGAAGGCCGTGTATATTGGTCGTCGTACGACCCTGACGAATACATGGAGCCGGCGGTGCTGACTGTTGTGAAAAGCAAGAAGGGACTCGATATCTTCACGATGCACATGAGTACCGACGAAACGGCGAACTATTATCTGATGCGTCAGGAAGATGCCCGCATGAAGCAGTTCAGCCTGGGCGGCTTCTATCAGATGTACGAATAGCCTGCATTATCTGCCGCCGGATTTAATTTCTGGCGGTTTTGTTTGGTCATGTTGTGATAAATCTATATCTTTGCATGAAATTTAAACAAGCCCTTAAATGAAAAAAACGCTGACCCTGCTCATCATGTTATCGGTGTTCCTGACCGGTAATGCCCGCGAACGTAAACTTTTCGACGAAGGATGGAAATTCCTGTTGGCCGACTCTGCCCAGATGGCAAGTCCCGACTACAACGATGCCCATTGGCGATTGCTTTCGTTGCCTCACGACTGGGCCATCGAGGGCGATTTCTATGCTGGCAATCCTTCAGGAGCGGGTGGGGGAGCGCTACCTGGCGGTATCGGATGGTATAGGAAGACGCTGAACGTTTCCGAGACCAACGGCGTCAGTTATTTCATCGAGTTCGATGGCGTTTACATGAACTCTACGGTTTACGTGAACGGCAAGCAAGTTGGCTATCGGCCCTATGGCTACAGTTCTTTCGAGTACGACATCACCGGTTTTCTGAACAAGGGCGACAATGTGATTGCCGTGCGTGTGGACAATAGCGACCAGCCCAACTCGCGATGGTACAGCGGTTGCGGCATCTACCGCCATGTATGGCTTACACAGACGGCCAAGACTCGTGTTGCACATTGGGGAACCTATGTGACGGCTACCCCTTCGAAGAACGGAAAGCGAGCCGTGTTCGATGTGCAGGTGGAAGTTGAGAACCCGCAGAAAGGCATGACCGTCGTGAATATCCTGTTGGATGCCAACGGTAAGGAACTGACGCGCAAGAATGCTTCCCCCAAGGGGCAGACCATGCATTCGTCGATGGCCATCAGCAACCCGAAACTTTGGAGTACACAGCAGCCTTATATATATAAGGTGCGCACCGAGATACGTGTTGGAGATAAAATTGTTGATGTATATGAAACCAGCACGGGAGTGAGGAGTTTCCGCTTTGATTCCAAGGCGGGCTTCTCACTCAATTCGGTACCTATGAAACTGAACGGCGTCTGCGAGCATCACGATTTTGGCTGCTTCGGAGCCGCCTTGAACGAGGATGCCCTTCATCGCAAACTGCTCAAGCTGAAGCAGATGGGCGTAAATTCCATACGGTCATCGCATAATCCGCCGGCACCCGAGCTGCTGAACATGTGCGACACGATGGGACTCATTGTGATGGACGAGAGCTTCGATATGTGGCGCCGCAAGAAGACGCAGAACGACTATGCCCGCTTCTTCGATGAATGGCACGAGCGCGACCTGACCGATCTCGTCAAGCGCGACCGCAACCATCCTTGCATACTGATGTGGTCAATCGGCAACGAGGTGCTCGAGCAATGGTCGTCGGCCGAGGCTGACACGCTTACGCTAGAACAGGCCAACCTGATTCTGAATGCTGGCCACGATGCGTCAACATTGGCCAAAGAGGGCGAACTGAGCGTGAACTCCCTGCTGACCAGGCATCTTGCTGAGATTGTAAAGCGCCTTGATACAACCCGCCCCGTAACGGCTGGCTGTAACGAGCCCGATCCCAACAACCATCTGTTCAAAAGCGGTGCCATCGATATTATCGGTTTCAACTACCACCATCAGTGGATAAAGGATGTCCCAAAGAATTTCCCGGGCAAGCCCTTTATCATGACCGAAAGCGTGAGTGCCCTGCAGACGCGTGGCTACTATATGATGCCCAGCGACAGCGTCTATGTGGCTCCCAAAGAGTGGTGGCTGCCCTATACCGACCCGTCGTTCATGTGCTCAGCCTACGACAATATGCACGCTTCATGGAGTTCCACCCACGAGGAAACCTGGGATGTGGTGAAGCACACGCCCTACGTTGGCGGACAGTATATCTGGACAGGATTCGACTACATCGGAGAGCCCACGCCCTATGGCTTCCCCGCCCGCAGTTCTTATTTCGGCATCATCGACCTTGCAGGCTTCCCGAAGGATGTCTACTATATGTACCAGAGCGAATGGACGCAGAAGCCCGTGCTTCATCTGTTCCCCCATTGGAATTGGATGCCCGGACAGGAAATCGATATGTGGTGCTACTACAACAATGCCGACGAGGTGGAACTCTATATCAACGGCAAGAGCCAGGGTAGGAGAGTGAAGAAGGCTCACGGCGAAGCCGCGCCCGGGAATTCGATTCTCAATACCGAATACCACGTGGGATGGCGCGTGAAATACGAGCCGGGCGAAGTGAAGGTCGTTGCACGAAAGGCAGCCGTGAAGAACGGCTATCCCGAGATTGTGGCCACCCAGACCATCAAGACTGCCGGTCAGCCCCACCATTTGCGACTGACTACCGATTATAAGGGCAAGACCACAACCTTTGTTAATGTCGAGGTGGTTGATAAAGACGGAAATCTCTGCCCGTTGGCACAGGACCAGGTGTTCTTCGAAGTCTCAGGCGGAATGGAGATTGTTGGCGTCGATAACGGATGCCAGTTCTCGATGGAGCGTTTCAAGGACAACAAGCGCAAGGCCTTCTTCGGCAAGTGTATGGTGGCATTGAAGGGAAGCGGCAAGCTCAAGGCCCGTGCCGTAGGCCTGGAAGATGCTGAGATGGAAATATTTTGACTAACTCAATAAAAGCAGACAAAGCATCTGTTTTGTCATTTAACCTAATTGTTTGATAATGAAGAAATTATTTTTCTTTGCGCTGAGCACGCTTTGTGCCACGTTTTCAGCACAGGCGCAGATTCAGACCAGTGCCGGAGTGCAGTATCTGATGAACACTCCGAAAGACATGTCGACGGATTTCTCCGATTTGTCCAACACTTATTTCCTTGCCGACAGCATCGCCTCGTTCGATACCGGAAAGGCTGTAGGAACCGTGAAGTGGAACCGCTACCGGCTGTCGCCCCGCCAGGCTTTCAACCTGAACGGCTACTGGCCTGTTAGGATGCAGATGCTCGACTTCCCCTCGACCGAATACGACAACGACCCCGTGCTGAAAATCCAACTGCGGTTCATCTCTCCGCGATGTGTACGCCTGACGATGCTCACCACCCCCGTGGAACCCCGCAACGATGATGCCACCGACCCCATGTTCGCTCCCGAGTTTCTGGCAAAGTCCGTGAGCGGAGCACCTGCCGATGCCGGATGGCAACCGAAGGGTTCTGATGGAACCATTGCCTACAAGAGCGACTTCGGAAGCATTGAAATACAGCGCTATCCCTTCCGCATTGCCCTTCGCGACAAGAACGGCCGCATACTCACCCAGTCGCGTCACATCATCGACAACGACTCGTCGCAAATCAAGCTGCTGCCCTTCTCGTTCATCAAGCGCGGCTCCGACAATTCCCGCTCCGTGAATCCCGTGTTCACCATTGCTCCGGGCGAGCGCATCTATGGTTGCGGTGAATCGTTCACGAAGCTCGACAAGGTTGGTCAGAAAGTACACCTGTTCGTCACCGACCCACAGGGACCCGAAAGCGACGGCGAATACAAGCCCGTTCCGTTCTTCTTCTCTAATCGCGGCTATGGCGTATTCATGCACACATCGGCTCCCGTCACCTGCGACTTCGGAGCCTCCTATATCGGTGCCGACCGCCTGTTTATGGCCGACGAGAAAATAGACTTGTTCATCTTCCTCGGCGAGCCGAAGGACATTCTCGATGAATACACCGACGTCACCGGCAAGTCGCCCATGCTGCCCCTCTGGACATTCGGCACCTGGATGAGCCGCATCACATATTTCTCACAGGAAGAAGGCCTCGATGTGGCTAATAAAATCCGTTCGAACAAAATTCCTTGCGACGTCATCCATTTCGATACCGGATGGTTCGATGTTGACTGGCAATGCGACTACGAGTTCTCGAAGAACCGTTTCAAGAATCCTGTGGGCATGCTGAAGCAGATGGAGAAGATGGGTTTCAAGACCTGTCTGTGGCAGCTGCCTTATTTTACCCCGAAGAACCGCTACTTCAACGAAATCATCGAAAAAGGAATGCACGTGAAGAATGCTGCGGGCGGAATGCCCTACGAGGATGCCGTGCTCGACCTGAGCAACCCGCTGACCGTAGACTGGTATCAGCAGAAGATTGGCGGACTGATCAAGCAGGGTGTGGATGTCATCAAGTGCGACTTCGGCGAGGCTGCTCCCTTCAACGGCGTCTATGCCAGCGGCAAGAACGGACTCTACGAGCACAACCTCTATCCACTGCGCTACAACAAGGCGCTCTGGGAGGCCGTGAAGAAATTCACCAACGAGCGCGACAAGACACAAACCACCCCTGGCGTCATCTGGGCCCGTAGTGCATGGGCCGGCTCACAGCGCTATCCGCTTCATTGGGGAGGCGATGCAGCCACTACTAACACAGGTATGCTGGGCGACCTCCGCGGCGGCATCTCGTTCGGACTGAGCGGCTTCTCGTTCTGGAGCCACGACATGGGCGGTTTTGTCACCGCTTCTCCCGAAGACATCTACCGCCGCTGGCTTCCCTTCGGATTCCTTAGCAGTCACACGCGAGCCCATGGAGCGCCTCCCACCGAGCCCTGGCTCATCAGTCAGTCGTTCACCGATGCCTTCCGCGAGAGTGCCGAACTGAAGTACCGCCTGATGCCCTATGTCTATGCACAGGCCAAGGACTGTTCCGAGCACGGACTGCCTATGGTGCGGGCCCTCTTCGTGGAATTCCCCGACGATCCTGGAGCCTGGCTTGTTGAGGATGAATATCTCTTCGGAAGTCAGATGCTGGTTGCCCCGCTATTGGAGAGCGGTAACAGCCGCACCTGCTATCTGCCGAAGGGCAAATGGATTGACTATCAGTCGGGTAAGGTCTACGAGGGCGGCTATCAGGATATTCAGGCAGGAAAGATTCCAGCCATTATACTGGTGCGCGACGGTTCGCTGATTCCGCATGTGCCCGTGGCCCAGCATACAGGCGACATCGACTGGAGCAAAATAGAGTGGAAGGAATACAAGGCCGACGCCCCGAAATGCAAGGGACTGCTGTTCAAGCCTGGAGACACCACCGTTCAGACCGTCGAACAATAAACTCATAAATAACGGATATCCTTTGGGTATTCGTTATTTTTTTGTACTTTTGCAGCCGCTATATCAATCGTTAGGTATTTCTCATGGAACAGTTACAGACATTTGTCAATCACACCCAATGGCCGCTGCTGACGGCTTTCGTGCTTGGTGTGCTGGTGGCCTTGCATCCTTGTCCGATGGCCACCAACGTAGCCGCTATGGGATATATCGGCCGACACGTGACCGACCGCCGCCGGGTGTTCACCGACGGACTGATTTACACGCTTGGGCGCACCGTCAGCTATTCTCTGATTGGAGCCGTGCTGATAGCATTGATAAGGAGTGGGGCAGAGCTGCTGCATTTCGGCGAGGCCGTTTCCGAGTGGGGCGAGCGGATACTGGGACCGCTGCTCATTGCCATAGGCCTGTATCTGTTGTATAACGACCTGCTGCATCGCCACGACCATGTTCCACACATGCCCCTGAGCAGCAAGAAGGCCGGTCCCTTCGTGCTCGGACTGCTGTTTGCGCTGGCCTTTTGTCCTGAGAGCGGAATTGTCTATTTCGGAATGCTCATCCCCATGTCGGTAGAGTCGTCCATGGGCTATCTGCTTCCGGTGGCCTTTGCCGTCGGAACGGGTATTCCAGTCATATTGATGGCTTGGGTGTTTGCCTTCAGCTACAGTTCGCTTGCACGTTTCAGCAAGGGAATGCAGACCACTAAGGCATTGCTGACGCGCATCATTGCCGTGTTGTTCATCTCGGCAGGCGTCTTCGTGCTGCTCAACTGAAGTCTTCCTCCATATCCTTGTCCAGCTGCTTGTTCCATAGATACTCGCGCGTCTCCTTCACGACGACGTTGCTCAGGAACAGCAGGCAGAGCAGGTTCGGAATGGCCATCAGCGCATTCATGCAGTCGGCTATGTTCCACACGATGCCGAGGTTCATCACGGCCCCGATGAAGATGAATGCGATATAGATGATGCGGTAGCCGAGTGTCCAGCGCCCTCCCTTCAGGTATTCAATGGCACGTTCGCCATAGAGTTCCCATCCCAGTATGGTCGAGAAGGCGAAGGTGAGCAGTCCGAAGGTGAGCAGCGGTGAACCTATGTAGGGAATCTTCGAGAAAGCCAGCTTGGTGAGCGTGGCACCATTGTCGTAGCTGATGTCAGGGTAGGCAATCACCGACGACACGATTACCAGTCCGGTGAGCGCACAGATCACCACCGTGTCCCAGAACGTTCCGCTCGACGACACCAGCGCCTGACGAACAGGGTTGCGCGTCTTGGCAGCAGAGGCCACGATAGGAGCCGAACCCATTCCCGACTCGTTCGAGAACAGTCCGCGGGCAATACCGAAGCGCGCAGCCATCATTACCGTTGTGCCCACGAATCCGCCGCCGGCAGCCTCGGGTGTGAAGGCCGACTCGCAGATGAGTTTCAGGGCAGGCCACACATACTCGCTATTCATAATCAGGATGACGATGCAGCCGATGACATAGAAGAAAGCCATGAAAGGCACCAGCATCTCGCACACGCGGGCTATGCTCTTGATGCCGCCCAGGATGACCAGTCCGGCCATCAATGCAATGACGGCTCCGCTGACGATGGGCGACACGCTATACGTCTCGTTCGTAAGCGTGGCAATGGCGTTGGCCTGCACGGTGTTGCCGATACCGAAGGCAGCCACGGCCGTGAACACGGCAAACAGCACAGCCATCTTTTTCCATCCCAGTCCGCGTTCCAGGGCGTACATCGGTCCGCCATACACCTTCCCGTTCTCCTTTTTCACACGATATTTCACCGCCAGCAGTCCCTCAGCATACTTCGTCGAGATGCCGAACAGTCCGGTCAGCCAGCACCACAGCACAGCCCCCGGTCCGCCCAGCGCCACCGCCGTGGCCACACCGATGATGTTGCCCGTTCCGATGGTGGCAGCCAGTGCCGTAGCCAATGCACCGAACTGCGACACGTCGCCCTGCGATTCCTTGTCGCGATGAAGTGTGAGTTTGATGGCTTTCCAGATGTGCAGCTGGGGAAAGCGCAGTCGGAAGGTCAGAAAAATATGAGTGCCCAGCAGAAGGATGATCATGGGCCATCCCCAGAGCACTCCGCTTATGTCGGCAAAAAACTTGCTGAGAGTATCCATTTCGTTTGTGTTATGATTTCGTTATGAGTTTGTCTATGGCTCTATGTCCTCGAATGTTATCCTTACGTTCTCGTAGCCCAGCGAGCGCATCATCTGGTAGAACTGCCTCGAGGCATTCTGCCGGGCGCTGCTGATGTTGGTTCCCGTCAGGCAGCGGGCCTTCATCTTTTCCACAGCCCTTTGGTACATGTCCTCGCGAGCCTGGTCGTCCCACGAGCCGTTTTCGTAGAACGATTCCGTGCGGGCCTCGTCTATGAAGTTCTCGTCGAGCAGTTCAATCGGCGGCAGCGTCACCACCAGGCTGTCGTTCTTGCGGCTGATGAAGTGGGGCTTCGTCTTGTGCATGTTGATGCCCAGCCTGAGCGTGCCGTAGTAGATGCGTATCAGTTCGTCGTCGCTGAAGAATCCAGGCCGCATGGTGTCAACCAGTTCCTCGTCGGCAATCGACAGGAATTCCCATTCGCCTATTTGCTTCATCAGTTCCACGTGGGTTGGCGTCACGTCAATACGGTCGTCTACGGCTATCTCGGCACCCGTGTTGCTGATGGCCCTGTAGGCAAAGAAGAACACGGCGGCAACCACGAGCACGATGACCGTGCACAGTATGAGCAGCCATTTCCCTATGGTGCCCAGCACGTTGGTCGTCGGCTTCTCGTATGGTTTCTTGCTCTGTTGGCAGGCCGGCTTTTCGTATGGTTTCTTCGTTTGTTGCTCTATTCCATTCATTTTCTCATTTTCTCATTTTCTCAATTGCTCATTTTCCAAACGATTTACTGTCCAGGATAATGGGGAAGTCGTCGGTGGTGTACTTCTTGCGGAAGGTGATGGTGATGTCTTCCTCCTTGTAGCCCATCTGGCAAATCATGGGAATGAGCGTGTTGGCAGCACTCTCGCGGGCCATCTCCAGAATGCCCAGGTTGGGAATCTCGTTCAGTATGGCGGCCCGTCCCTGCTTCTCGTAGTTGGTCATCTCCTCGTCGCTGAAGTTCTTGCGCAGAATGCTCAGCTGCTTCTTTATTTCCTGGTGGTTGATGCGGCTCGACGTGAGCTGCACCTTCGGGTCGGGCAGCGTCAGTTCAATCTTCTGTCCGCGCCGCTTGATGTTCTTCTCCGAGAAGCCCCCGAAGTCGATATAGGCCTTCAGCGTGGCGTCGATGGGAATGGCAATGCGGCGGTTGCCCACGGGGAGCGTGATGTCGAACTCCTTGGCCAGGAACGTGCCTTTCAGCCGCATCTGGTCTTTGTGGGTCACAATTTTGTGCAGGTGATACTCGGCGGTGTACAGCTTCGAGCATTTCTGAATCTGCATCACCATCATGGGGATGGTGTCAACGGGTGTCTCGTTCCGTTCCACCTTCGTGTCCTTATGGCACGCCCCCACCAGCATCATCAGCAGAAGCAACAGCGATATGTGGCAAATCATTTTTTTCATACGGATGCAAAAATAATAAAAAATCTCCATTGCAGATACTATTTAGGGCGTTTTTTCGTTTTTTAAATAACTTTTCGGCGCGAATAGCATCAAAAAGAAAAGAATAAAGCGAATGAAACATTACCTATTTATATTGCTGGCATCGGCATCGCTGATGACCGCCTGCAAAGAGAAGACCGAACCAAAAGTGATTATCGCCCCAAAGGTGGAGACACCCAAGCCCACCGGCCCCGTGGTGATGCAAGACCTGAACAGCCAGAACGAAGTGGAGTGGCTGGGCAAGTTTTACAAGGTGGTGGTCAGTCGCAAGGCCGACCGCGAGCTGCCCATGGTGGAAGTGGAGCAGGGCCGTAAGGGTGTCGACAACCGCATCACGCTGAAGATACTGCGTCCCGACGGCACCGAGTTCTTCAACCGCACCTACACGAAGTCCGACTTCTCCAACTGTCTCGACGACAACACGCAGAAGACGGGTGTGCTGCTGGGCATCGTCCTGGACCGTGCCGAGGGCGACAACCTCATCTTTGCAGCCAGCGTGGGCTCTCCCGATGCCTTGAGCGACGAATACATCCCCATCCTTCTCACCGTCTCCCGCATGGGTGATGTCAGCATCAAGCGCGACACCACGATGGACACCAGTGCCAGCGCCGAGGATGAAGAGGACGGGGTGTAATGTGTAAGAAGAGGAAGACCCTCCCCCCAGCCCCTCCTATATCAACCACCCCCGCCCATCCTTTCTTTAACTTTGCAGTTTGAATAGAGAGTCCTTCCGAACTCTTAAATAAATTAACGTTCAATAAGTGAAGAAAACATGAAGAGATATAACGGTTTTTCCTTACTTTAAAGAGGGGAAGTAGATAGCAATGAAGCTACAAATAAATACCCCTCCTTAGAAAGGAGGGCCAGGGGTGGTTGATATAGGAGGGGCAGGGTCTTTTTTTACTCCACTATCACCGCCTTGGTGGTATAGTTAGAATATACGATGATTTGGATGCCTTTCTCGGTGGGCTTCACGGGCAGGCCCTGCAGGTTGTAGCGGGCTACTTCGTGGGGCTCGCCTTCTTCGGCCTCGATGGTCTGGATTTTCGACTGACTGGGCGAACTGCCTCTCGACATGATGACTATCTCGCCTTCGCCGTTGCCCATCTCGAATGCCTTTTCCAGCACGAAGCCTTCGCGGCCCAAGAGCGTCATGAGCTTGCCGATGGTCATGTCGTCGTTGAAGTAGTAATAGTAGTCTTTCAATCCCGAGGGGATGTCGCCCGTGAGGTACATCGTGGAGCCGCTATGGTGCGACTCGCTCAGTTTCAGGGCTTCGGTGACGTAAATGTGTACGTAGCTTTTCTGGGCATGTACCGTGAAGGGGATGGCCAGCAGCATGATTAGCAGTAGCTTTTTCATAGTTGTGGGGTTTTAAGGGGTGGACTATCCTCTGACGAGCTTCATGTACGAATCTTCGTATTCCTGGGGATGCTTGCCGAGGAAGATGACGTTCAGCAGACAGTTGGCCACGAGCGAGGTGTCGTCGAGGTCGACGTCTTTGTCTTTAGTGACTTCCTTGCCCAGCAACACTTCCCATGTGGTGGTGAAGCACGAGTCTTGTGCTCCGAAGTACATGTCGCCGCTGTCGGGGTCGGTGAGCCGCTGGTAGCGTATGGCTTTCTTGCTGGGCTGTGGCTTCATGGCGTAGAGCATGTTGAAGGCGCGCATGAACTCGCGCTTGTGGCGCTTGGCATTGGGGTACATCACGCAGACTTCGGGGAAGAAGTCGTCGAAGTCGAAGGTTTCTAATAGCAGTTTGAGTTTCATATTTTTAATGCTTAATGCTTAATGCTTAATTTTTAATGCTTAATTCTTAATGCTTAATTCTTAATGCTTAATTCTTAATGCTTAATTGATATTCTTCACTTTTCACTTTTATGTGCTGCGCCCATGATTTTTGGCTGCGCTCGGCATAGCTCAAGCAAGCTTGGCTCTGCTCTCTTGCACAAAAATTCACTTATCACTCATCACTTACCACTCATCACTTAATTGGAGTTCTACGGGACAATGGTCGCTTCCCATAATCTCGGTGTGGATGGAGGCTCCGCTGATTTGGGGGAGGAGCCGCTCGGAGGTGACGAAGTAGTCGATGCGCCAACCGGCATTCTTCTCGCGGGCACGGAAGCGGTAGCTCCACCACGAGTAGGTGATGTCGTCGGGGTGCAGGGTGCGGAAGGTGTCGATGAATCCGCGGCCGAGCAGGGTGGTGAACTTCTCGCGCTCTTCGTCGGTGAATCCTGCATTGTGGCGGTTGCTCTTGGGGTTCTTCAGGTCGATTTCCTGATGTGCCACGTTCATGTCGCCGCACACGATGACGGGCTTCTTTGCGTCGAGCTGCTGCAGATAGGCCTGGAAGTCGTCTTCCCACCGCATGCGGTAGTCGAGCCGTCGTAGTCCGTCCTGGGCGTTGGGTGTATATACGCATACCAGATAGAACTGGGGCATCTCGAGTGTGATGACGCGGCCTTCGTGGTCGTGCTCGTCGATGCCAATGCCGTAGCTGACGGCGAGCGGCTCGTGGCGGGTATAGATGGCAGTTCCCGAATAGCCTTTCTTGTCGGCATAGTTCCAGAAGCTCTGATAGCCATCGAACTGCAGGTCGAGCTGTCCTGCCTGCATCTTCGTCTCCTGAAGGCAGAAGAAGTCGGCGTCGAGCTGGCGGAAGATGTCGCTGAAGCCTTTGCCCTCGCAGGCGCGTAGTCCGTTAACGTTCCAAGATATTAGTTTCATATTGTTTAGGAGTTTAGGAGTTTGGGAGTTTGGGAGTTTAGGAGTTTAGGAACTCTTCGTACAGAAACATTTAAACACAGAGATACAGAGGTACAGAGTTTTTAATTAATTCTTTGTGTCTCTTTGTCTCTTCGTGTCTCTGTGTTGAATTTAGGCTTGACTCTGTTTTCGCTGAAAATTTAAAAGGCGGATAATGTTTTGTTATCCGCCCTTGTATCAATGATTTAGAATTTTGCCATCTTAATGGCTACTACGGCACATTCGTCGCCCTTGTTGCCCAGGCGTCCTCCGCTTCGGTCCTTAGCCTGCTGGAGGTCGTTGGTGGTGAGCAGTCCGTAGACGATTGGGATGTCGTTGGTAGCATTCAGCTGAGCGATGCCCTGGGTGACCCCCTGACAGATGTAGTCGAAGTGGGGCGTCTCGCCGCGGATAACGCTTCCGAGCACGATGATGGCATCGTAGCGGTCGTTGTGCGTCATCTGGTTAGCACCGTAGACAAGTTCGAACGAACCAGGCACGGTCTTCACGATGATGTTCTCGGGCAGGGCTCCGTGCTTCTCGAGCGTAGACACGGCTCCTTCGAGCAGGGCTCCGGTGATTTCAGGATTCCACTCTGCCACCACGATACCGAAGCACATGTTGCTGGCATCGGGAACATTGTCGAAATCGTAGTCCGAGAGGTTGCGTAGTGCGGTTGCCATCTGATTGGTGGTATGTGAAAACGTGGTGCTTAGCGGGTAGCGCGCTCGATGTACTTATCGATTTCGGCAGCAACAGGAGAAGCAATATACTTGCTCTTGATTTCCTTGTAGATCTTCAGGGCCTCTTCTTTCTGGTTGTTGGCCTCCATGAGCTGGGCAGCCTGCAGCAGGCAGGTGGGAGCTACAGAGTTGTTGGTGTTGTTGGCAGCCTTGCTGTCGGCCATCTTGGCAGCCTTGAGCAGGTTCTCGATGGCTTTCTCGGGCTGCTTCAGCTGAGCGTATGCGTTGCCAAGAGCACCTACGGCAGCAGGGCTGATGATGGCATCGTCGCGAGTGGAGAATGACTCGAGATAGTTGACGGCATCCTGCCATTTGCCCAGGTTGGCGCTGCAGAGTCCTGCATAGAGCTTGGCCAGGTTGCCGGCATCGGTTCCGCTGTAGTCGTCGGCAATCTTGGCGAATCCGGCAAAGCCTTTCTTGTCGCCCTGGAGAGCCTTTTCGAAGTCTTCAGAAGAGAAGTACTGCTGACCCTTTGCGAGTGCGGTGCTGGCCTCGTCTTCGCGGGGCTCTGAAATGTAGTTCTTGTACAGGAAGATACCTGCAATGATGAGGATGATTGCAATAACTGCAATGATGACTGCTTTCTGGTTTTTTACGAAGAAAGCCTCCTTTGAGTTGAGATTGGTCTCAACGTTCTGTTCTTTTACGTTTGCCATTTTATTTATTGTTCTTTTTATTGTTCGTGCATAAAACGGTGCAAAATTAATGAAATAAATTCATATACTGAAATTTCTTTCGTACTTTTTTCGTTTTTAAGGTGGAAATGAAGTAATTTTGCAGTCGTGATTCTTAAGAAACTGTCGATTCTCAACTATAAGAATATCAGGGAGGCAACTTTGGAGCTGTCGCCCAAGATGAATTGTTTCATCGGCCACAACGGTGAAGGCAAGACCAATCTGCTGGATGCGGTCTACTATCTGTCGTTCTGCCATAGTGCGTTTACGAGCATCGACTCGCAGGTGATCTGTCACGACCAGGAATTCTTCGTGCTCGAGGGCGAATATGCCGACTTCACGGTCTCGTGCGGCATGAAGCGCGGGGTGAAGAAGCATTTCAAGCGCGACAAGAAGGAATACAAGCGGCTCTCGCAACACATCGGGCAGGTGCCGCTGGTGTTCGTATCGCCCAGCGACCAGTGGCTCATCGAGGGCGGAAGCGAGGAGCGCCGGAAACTGATGGATATGGTGATTTCGCAGTACGACAACTCGTATATCGACGCCCTGAACCGCTACAGCAAGGCGCTCCAGCAGCGCAACATACTGCTGAAGATGGAGGACGAGCCCGATATGGAGCTGATGAAGATATGGGAAGAGCAGATGGCTGCCCAGGGCGAGCTGATTTACCAGAAGCGCGAGGAGTTCGTGAGCGAACTGATACCGGTGTTCCAGGAGATTTACAGTAGGATTTCCGACGGCAGCGAGCAGGTTTCGCTGAAGTATGTGTCGCATTGTCAGCGGGGTCCGTTGCTCGAGGTTATCCAGCGCGACCGCATGAAAGACCGTGCCGTGGGCTATTCGCTGCATGGCGTTCATCGTGACGATTTGGAAATGCTGCTGGGCGGTTATCCGATGAAGCGCGAGGGGAGTCAGGGGCAGCACAAGACGTATGTGATTGCCCTGAAGCTGGCTCAGTTCCGTTTCCTGAAGCGTGCTGGCAACAACAAATCGCCCCTGCTGCTGCTCGACGATATCTTCGACAAGCTGGATGCACGGCGGGTGGAGCAGATTGTGAAATTGGTGGCTGGCGAGGAATACGGACAGATTTTCATTACCGACACCAACCGCGACCATCTTGACCAGATATTGCAGGCAGGCAACTTCCCCTATAAATTATATAAGGTGGAGAGCGGCGAGGTGAGTGAATTGTCGAACAGCTAAAGGAGGAATGTAATGTTCAGAAGAGATGTAAAGACGTTGGACGAGATAGTAGGCCGGTTCCTGCAGGAGAACAATCTGCAGACGCCGGTCCAGCAAACGCATGTGGTGGAGTCGTGGGAGAAGATTGCGGGTCCGGTGGTGGCGCGCTATACCGAAGAGAAGTTCATACGCAACCAGACGCTCTTCGTGAAAATCATGAATCCCGCCCTCCGTTCTGACCTGTCGATGATGAAGACGCAGCTGGT
Source organism: Prevotella sp. (assembly GCA_017508965.1). GTDB lineage: Bacteria > Bacteroidota > Bacteroidia > Bacteroidales > Bacteroidaceae > Prevotella. The sequence goes on from JAFWQT010000018.1 coordinate 26,087, forward strand.
GAACAAGCTGAACGCCGAGGCTGGCGGCTTCGTCATTGCCGATATCCGGATTTATTGAGATTCCTGTTTTTTACTTAATGATTTCATCCATCATGATGTCGTGCTCGTCGGCAGGAACCCCGGGCACGAACTGGAACCCGAAGCAGATGCCTATCTTGTAGGCATTCTTCAGAAGGGGCAGCAGACGGTCGTAGTAGCCTTTGCCGCGGCCTAGCCGATGGCCCCGCGAATCGAATGCCATTCCTGGAACAACGGCCACCTCGATGGAATCGTAGTCGGTGAACACCCGCCCCACAGGTTCCATGATGTTGAAGAAACCGCCTTCAAGGTCGGACGGGCCCTCGTAGCATCTCAGTTCCATTTCGGTGTCGCTGATGACTGCCGGAAGCAACACCCGCTTGCCCTGAGCCACCAATTGGTCGAGCAGATGGTGGGTGTTAACCTCGTCGTCGAGCGAGTGATAGACAAGAAGGGTGCCTGCCGACTTCACCCGCGGGTGGGCAAAGAGCTGTGCGATGACATCTGCCGACATAGCATTCAGTTCTTCGGCTGAACACATGCTTTTCTGCATGCGGATGAATCGGCGCAGGTCTTTCTTGTCCATTTTTGACTGTTATTTCTTCTGCTTGTCAGACTTTTCGTTGTTCTTGGGGAAGGCCTCGTTCTTTCTGAACACCTCGAGCGCATTCTTGATGACGTTGTCGTCGCGGTTCAGGTATTCCGTCCAGGCATCTTCGTCCATGATGTTGTAGATGATGCGGCTGTTGATGTAGCGCTCCAGCAGGCGGTGCGACTTCTGTATCATCAGGTTGCGGCGCTTCAGTCCGCGGCTGTCGGCATAGTTGGCAAACTGCTCGATGAGTCCCTGTTTCAGCAGATACTTGTCGAGTTCCCTCATCTCGCTGAAGCCGTTCAGCTTCGGGCGGTTGTTGTCGGTATAGGTGTAGGCGAACTGCAGGATGAGTCCGTTCATGGCTGCCTCTTTGTAATAAGAAGTGATGCCGATGGTGTCTTCCGGAACAAAGATGTCGGGGGTGATGCCGCCGCCTCCATAAACGGTGCGTCCGTTGTTGGTGTGGAAGGCAGGACCCGTGTGCTTGATGCTGTCCTGCGAGAAGAATTCTCCGTTCTGGTAGCGCTGCAGCAGGTCTATTTCGTAGTCCTTTCCGTCGCCGGGCGTGTAAGGCTTCTGGATGCATCGTCCCGAAGGTGTGTAGTAGCGGGCGATGGTCAGGCGTATCATGCTTCCGTCGGTGAATCCCATCTGCTGCTGAACGAGTCCCTTACCGAACGAACGACGGCCGATAATGGTTCCGCGGTCGTTGTCCTGAATTGCTCCTGCAAAAATCTCGGAAGCCGAAGCCGACGACTCGTTGATGAGGATGATGAGCGGGATGTCCTGATAGCTGCCCTTGCCGTCGCTGCGGTAGTCCTGACGGGGCGACTTCCGTCCCTGGGTATAGACTATCAGTTTGTTGGCAGGCAGGAATTCGTTGACAATCTTCACGGCCGATTCCAGATAGCCGCCTGTGTTGTCGCGCAGGTCGACGATAAGGTTTGAGAAACCGCTCTGACTGAGCTTTGCCAGTGCGATAATCATTTCGGGATAGGTGTTCTGGCCGAAGTTCTTAATCTTTATGTAGCCCGTCTTGTCGTCAATCATGTAGGTGGAAGTGACGCTGCGGATGGGTATGTCGCCGCGAGTCACCTCGAATGTCTTCACCTTTTTCTCGCCATAGCGCAGGACGCCGATTTTCACTTTCGTGTCCTTCGGGCCTTTCAGCCGGTGCATGGCTTCCTCGTTGGTGACTTCCTTGCCCACGAACTTCTTGCCGTCGACTTCCACAATCTTGTCACCAGCCAAGAGTCCGGCACGCTCGGCAGGACCGTTCTTGATGATGCCCTGCACGTGGACGGTGTCTTCGCGGATGACGAACTCGATACCCACGCCCGAGAAGGAGCCCTTCAGGTCGTCGGCCGAAATCTGTGCGTCTTTCGAGGAGATATAGACGGAGTGGGGGTCGAGGTCGGAGAGTATCTGCGGGATGGCCGTCTCGACGAGCGAGTCGAGGTTGACGGGGTCAACATACTGGTCGTCGATGATGTGCAGCAGGTTGTTCAGACGGTTAGAACCGCTGTTGATGATGTTCAGCCTGTTACCCGAAAACCGGTTCGCAAAGAACGAACCTATCAGGATGCCGATGGCTACGGCAATAGCCAGGAAGAGCGGCAGATATCTGTTTTGCTTTTTATTCATATTTCTTCTGTATTATCTTGACTGTCAGTGGTTAATGGGTTCATATAGACAACTTCGATGTTGGCACGGCGAAGCAGGTCGATGCCATCCGTAAGACGGTATTTCTCGCCATAGACAACGCGCTTGATGCCTGCCTGGATGATGAGTTTTGCGCACTCGATGCAGGGCGAGGCCGTCACGTAGAGCGTGCTGCCGTCGCTGTTGTTCGACGAGCGTGCCAGCTTGGTGATGGCATTGGCTTCGGCATGCAGCACGTAGGGCTTGGTCAGGTTGTTCTCGTCCTCGCAGATGTTCTCGAATCCCGAGGGCGTTCCGTTGTAGCCGTCGCTGATGATCATCTTGTCCTTCACAACAAGCGCACCCACCTGCCGCCTTGTGCAGTAGCTGTTCTCAGCCCACACGCGGGCCATTCGCAGGTAGCGCTCGTCGAGTTTTCTTTGCTTTGTGTCCATGCTATTTGCGTTTTTTCTTTATTCCGTTCCGTTTCAGCAGCGCGTCGATGGTGGGCTCGCCGCCACGGAACCGCTTGTAGAGTGCCATCGGGTGCTCGGTGCCTCCCTTCGAGAGGATGCAGTCGCGGAACCTGCTGGCGGTCTCCTGGTTGAAGATGCCTTCTTTCTGGAACACGCTGAAGGCGTCGGCATCCAGCACTTCAGCCCATTTGTAGCTGTAGTAGCCGGCTGCATAGCCTCCGGCCATGATGTGCGAGAACTGGGTGGTCATGCAGGTGTCGGGTGTCTTGCGCTTCTTTCTCGGGAAGAGAATAGTCTTCCTCCAAGCCTTCTTCTCGAACGGGATGATGTCTTCGTCGAACTCGTCGCGCTTGGTGTAGTAGGCCATATCGAGCAGTCCCAGGCTTACCTGGCGCAGACAGCCCGTGGCCGCCATGAAGTTACGGCTCTTCCTGATGCGCTCGATGAGCTCGTCGGGCAGGGGCTCGCCTGTCTGGTAGTGGAAGGCGAAGGTGCGCAGGAATTCTTTTTCCACGGCAAAGTTCTCCATGAACTGCGAGGGAAGCTCAACGAAATCCCACCACACATTGGTGCCCGAAAGACTCTGGAAACGAGTGTTGGCAAACATGCCGTGGAGCGAATGTCCGAATTCGTGGAGGAAGGTCTCCACTTCTGAAAGCGTCAGCAGGGCAGGCTTTTCCTCGGTGGGTTTCGTGAGGTTCATCACCACGCTGACGTGAGGTCTCACATTGACGCCCTTGCGGTCGATATACTGTCCCTGGTATTCCGTCATCCAGGCGCCGCCCTGCTTCCCTTCGCGGGGATGGAAGTCGGCGTAGAACACGGCCAGGAAGGAACCATCCTTGTCGAAAACCTCGTAGGCCTTCACGTCGGGATGATACACGGGTATGTCCTTGTTCTCCTTGAAGGTGATGCCATAGAGGCGGTTGGCCAGTCCGAAGACACCGTCGATGACCCGCGACAGCTCGAAATAAGGTCGCAGCATCTCGGCATCGATGTTGTATTTCTTCAGCTGGAGCTTGTGCGAATAGAACCCCTGGTCCCACTGGCGCATCTCGAAGTCCTTGCCTTCCATTTTCTTGGCCATGTTTTCCAGCTGTTCGTATTCTTTGATTGCCGTGGGCTTGTAGGCATCGATGAGGTCGTAGAGCAGGTTATATACGTTCTTCACCTTCGAGGCCATGCGGTGCTTCAGCACATAGTCGGCAAACGTGCGGTAGCCCAGCAGCTGTGCCATCTCGCGGCGAAGGTTCACCAGCCGCTTGCAGATGTCGAGGTTGTTCTCGCTGTTGTCGTGCGTGCAGACGGTGTTGCGTGCCATGTAGAGTTTTTCACGCAGGTCGCGCTGGGTGCTGTAGGTCATGAACGGAGAGTAGGAGGGGAAGTCGAGCGTGAACACCCATCCCTCCAGCTGGCGTTCCTTGGCGGCCATGGCTGCAGCCTCGATGGCTGTCTCGGGCAGTCCGTCGAGCTGTTTCTCGTCGGTGATTTGGAGCGTGAAGGCTTTGTTCTCCTTCAGCAGGTTCTGCGAGAACTGGAGCGAGAGCATCGAGGCCTCCTCGGTGAGTTTCCGCAGTTTTTCCTTACCCTCTTCGTCGAGCAGCGCTCCGCTACGCACGAATCCGTCGTAGCAGTTGTCGAGCAGCATTTTCTCCTCGGCCGTCAGCTTGCGGTGATGCATGTGCACATACTTCACGCGCTCGAAAAGCTGCTTGTTCAGACTTACGTCGTTGGCATGCTTGGTCAGTATGGGCTGCATCTTCTGAGCCAGGGCCTGCATCTCGTCGTTGGTCTCGGCACTGAGCAGGTTGAAGAACACCGTGGAGACGCGCTCCAGCAGGTCGTAGTAGCCCTCTTTGTCGTCCTCGTTGTTGATGATGGTGTTGTCGAAAGTAGGCTTCTCGGGGTTGTTGATGGTCTTCTCTATCTGCTCGTTGTCGCGCCTGATGCCTTCCATGAAAGCCTCTTCATAGTCTTCCATGCGTATGCGGTCGAAGGGCACCGTGTCGTGCGGCGTGCGGTATTCTTCGAAAAATGGATTCTTACGTAAGTTGTCCTCGTTCATGACTTCTTTTCAATTCTCTCTATAAAACAGCGACAAAATTACGGAAAAATCCGCATATCTAGTACAGATTGCGCTATTTTTAACTAATATTTATGAAACGGGCTCCGCGGTATACGCTTGTATGCCAGTGCCTTCAAAGCTTGATGAGGTTTTCGAGTGCCGGAATCTCTATCTTGCCACGGGAAAGACGGATGAGTCCTTCCTCGTGCATGCTGTTCAGTTCGCGGCTCAGGTTCAGACGGCTTTCGTGGATGTCCTGTGCCAGTGTCTCCATCTTGATGTGCAGGATTTTCTTTCCGGCAGGGTAGAGGCAGTGCTGCTCGGCAAAGCGTGCTATCTTCTGGCGGATTCCGCTGGGCTGATGGCGCCACGGCTGGTGGGAGAGACGCTGCGTCTGGGTGCTCACAATGTTGAGCAGGTTCAGCCGGAATATCTCGAACTTAGCCGTTAGTTCCAGCACCTGACTCTTGTCGATGCGCGCCATGTTGCAGCTGGTGGCGGTGGTGAACGTTCGTGTGAATCTCTGCGACCATCCGAAGATGCGCTCCGGCTGCAGCACGTTGGGTGCCGCCAGCTCTTCCTCCACGGTGTAGCTTCCGTCGTCGGAGCGGCCTTCCACCTTCAGCTTGCCGCTCATCAGGAAATAGATGTGCAGGCAGGCGTCGCCCTCGCTGACCACGGTCTTGCTGCGGCTGTATTTCAGGAAGCCGAATTTCGTGTGCGCAACAACCTGGTTCAGATCGTTGCGGCTCATGCCCTGAAACAATGGCAATTCCAGGAGCCTTTCATGGAAATTGGCTAAAGGCACTGCTTTACTGGTGTTGATGAAGGTTTATTCCGTGATGTTCTCTTTCATCGTGGGACTGTACCACACGGCATTCTCGCCGTTGTCGTCGGAATAGATGAAATAGGCCATCAGTTCGGGGTGGCGCTCCAGCACGGCTTTTGCCCGCTCGATACCCATCACCATGAACGAGGTGGCATAGGCATCGGCCGTGGCACAGTTGTCGGCCAGAACCGTTGCCGACAGCAGCGAGTGCTGCACGGGGGCTCCAGTCTTGGGGTCGATGGTGTGGGCATATTTCTTGCCTCCCTTATAGTAGAAATTGCGGTAGTTGCCGCTGGTGGCCATTGCCTTGTCGGCCACGTTGATGACCGTCTGCAGTTCGTTGTCGGTAGCAAGTGAGTCCTCGGTGGGCTTCACCACGCCGATTCTCCAAGGCACGCGTTTCTCGTTGATGCCGTGCGTCACCACCTCGCCGCCTATCTCGACCATGTAGTTCTCGATGCCGCGGCGCTTCAGAAAGGCGCCTATCACATCGCTGCCGTAGCCCTTGGCAATGGCCGAGCAGTCGAGCATGATGCGCGGGTCTTTCTTGCTGATGGTCTTGCGGCGGGTGTCGAGCGTAATCTTCTTGTATCCCACAAGCGCCTTCAAACTGTCGATGGCCTGTGGCGTGGGCTGTGTGCCACTCTTGAATCCGAATCCCCAGGCATTCACCAAGGGTGCCACGGTGATGTCGAAAGCCCCGTCGGTCTCTTCTGAAACCTTCATGGCCAGCTCTACTACCTGCATGAACATTTCGTTCAGCTCGGTCTTCTCGTTGCGGTTCACCTTCGAGATGATGCTCTTGTCGTTGAACATCGAGAGGGCGTCGTCTACCTTCTTCAGTTCGGCCTCGATTTCCTTCTGCAGGTTCTCGTCGCTCTGGTAGGTTACGCTGTAGAACGTGCCGAAGACGGTCCCCTTGTTATGCTGAAAGGGCATGCTGTGCTGGTGCTTGATGATAAGCACGGTGCCGATGACAAGAAATGCCAGGAAGGCCAGCTGCAGGGTGACGTTTCTCTTCTTGCGTTTGTTTTCCATGTCCTTTCTGTTTTAAGTTTCAGATTACTACGATAACGTTGAATGTGGCGCCGAAGGCGGAGTTGTCGCGCTTTCCGAATCCCGGCACATACCACACCTTGCTGTGTTCTCCCTCTTTGTAGGAAATGCGGCGCTGGTAGCGCACGGTCCATCCCAGATGGAACGGTCCCCATATCTTGGACTGTATGCCGAAGAGCAGCTCAGCCCAGTGGTAGTTGCACTTCATGCCTTCCTCGCCCCATTGCACCTTGCCGCCCCAGTAGTAGTCGGCAATGGGCCGCGAATCGTAGTCAACGCTGAAACTGGTGAAGGCATAGCGCACTCCGGCATAGATGCGGTTCACGTCGTGCTTGTTTTTCAGCAGGTTGAAGTCGATGCCCACTTTGGCGTAGGGCGCATTGGTCTTGTAGTGGATGTAGGTGGCATCGTCGGTATGGTCGCACATGCCGTAGCCCAGTTCCACGGCCGGGAAAAACCTGTCCTTAAGGTTTACGCGCATACCAGTCTCGAACTGTCCGTAGTCGCCGAGTGTCTTCATGGCCAGTCCCACAAGGTCGGCCGACACTTCCACTCCCTGGAACCACGCCGTGGAGTCGGCTATTTGCAGGAACTTCTTGACCTGTCCATTGGCTTCCGACGGCAGCAGCAGAAGACTAATAATAACGGATAAGATGTATCTGGATATTTTCTTTAGATTCATATTCTACCGTAGGGTTGTTGATGGCGATTCGTTCTATTCTGTGGTGTGTCGAGTGCACGTCGGTGAGGGTGTGGAAGAATTTGGGCGAGCAGTCAACCGATTCCAGGTGCGGATGGTTGGTCTTTTTTAGCCAGACGGTGTCGCGCCATACGTTCTGGGCGGTGTCGGTAAAAATGAAGAGCAGCACGTCCTCGGGCTGTTCGTAGCTCAGGGGCACCTTGATGGAGGTGATGCCTACGCCGCGGTTGAAGAGCAGGGTGTCGTCGGCCCATTTCAGCGCCTTGATGGAGAGCGTGTCATTCAGCGTGTCGGGCGTGATGCCGTCAGGCTTGGTGAAGTAGTATTCCGTCTGCACGCGGTTGTTGAGCGGACAGTCCACCGAGGCGCATGCTCCGAAAAACAGCATGGCGGCGAACAGGAATGGCAGCAGGCGGAAGTCGGCCCCGTGCCGGTTGTCTTTTTGCATATCGTTGTCTGTCACCTCTTTGTCGTGTGGAAAGGTCATTTTTTCAATATCTCTTCCTCAATCTGATACTCGTTGCGGTTCTGCGAGGTACGGCTGATGAGGTCGCCCAGGAATCCAGCAATGAACAGCTGTGTGCCTATCATCATCATTGTGAGCCAGATGTAGAAATAGGGCGAGTCGGTGATGAGCCGTGCCGGATGGCCCACGGCCAGCGCGTAGAGCTTGTGGCCGCCCATGATGGCAGCTGCCACGAAACCGATGAAGAACATGATGCTGCCTAGGAATCCGAACACGTGCATGGGCTTCTTGCCGAAGGTGGAGAGGAACCAGAGCGTCAGCAGGTCGAGGTAGCCGTTCACGAAGCGGTTCAGGCCCATAAACTTCGACGAGCCGTACTTGCGTGCCTGGTGGTGGACCACCTTCTCGCCAATCTTGTCGAATCCCGCATTCTTGGCCAGATAGGGGATGTAGCGGTGCATCTCGCCATACACCTCGATGTTCTTCACCACATCGCGGCGGTAGGCCTTCAGTCCGCAGTTGAAGTCGTGAAGGTTCTTGATGCCGCTCACCTTGCGGGCGGTGGCATTGAAGAGTTTCGTGGGCAGCGTCTTCGAGATGGGGTCGTAGCGCTTCTGCTTGTAGCCGCTCACCAGGTCGTAGCCGTCTTCCACAATCATGCGGCGCATCTCGGGAATCTCGTCGGGCGAGTCCTGTAGGTCGGCATCCATCGTCACCACCACGTCACCCTGCGCTTCCTTGAAGCCGCAGTAGAGTGCGGGACTCTTGCCGTAGTTGCGGCGGAACTTGATGCCCTTGGCCTCGGGGTGCTGTTTGCAAAGCCCGCTGATTACCTCCCACGACTTGTCGGTGGAGCCGTCGTTGACGAATATCACTTCATAGGTGAACCCGTTTTCCTTCATCACTCGTTCTATCCAGGCATACAGCTCGGGAATCGATTCGTCTTCGTTGTAAAGGGGAATTACTACAGATATGTCCATCTCGTTGTTTTAAATCTCTTTTGTTCAATATTTCCTGTTACGCGGTGAACGTCTCATCAGTATGGCAACGGGGACGCTGACGAACAGTCCCATGAATACGTTGGTGGTGAAGAACTGCAGCGCCACGTCGATGGGGCGAAGGGCTGCCATGTTGTTCATCACCAGCGAGACATCGTCGGAGGTGAGTCCCCATGTGCGCATCATTTCCATGAATTCCGGATTCTGCATCACGGCCGTGTATTGGGTCATCATGAATCCGTGGTCGATGAACTGGAAGTAGAGGAACTGGGCCACGGCAAACAGCAGCGAGGCGTTCAGATACTGCATGATGCCATAGGCCAAAGCGCGCCTGAATGAAATGAAACCGTCGCGCACCTCGTCGCGGAACTTGCGCAGCCGCATGGCGGCAAATACCAGCGAGAAGGCTCCGATGGCAAAGGCGAAAATGCCGAGCAGGGGAGCGTAGAAGTTGCCGATGAAGCAGGCAAAGCTGAGCGTCCAGAGTCCTGCTATCAGAGCTCCGTCGATGCGTGCAAATGCCTGCAACTGTTCCATTTCTTCGTATGTCGTCATAATTGTGTGCAAAGGTAGTGTAAATCGCAGACAATTCAAAATAAAATCAGATTTATTTTCATATTGCATGGGTGATGTAACAACTCAGTACCCACTGCATCCATCATTCGGTGGAGTCCTTCAGCTGCTCTCATTCAGGCATTGAACAATAGCATCAGAATTTTTCCTGAAGTTATTTGTTGCCAATAAGATAAACAGTAGTCAGTAAATCTTGATTTCCTGCTGTCCAGTCATGGCGCGGTAGGCATTATGTGCCAGTGCCGTCAGTTCGTCCTCGCCGGGATAGATGAAGATGGGGGCAATCCACGAGAGGCGTGCCTTCAGACCATCGGTGACATACTGACTGTGAGAGATGGCTCCTGTCAGGATGATGGCATCCACGTGGCCGTTGGTGGCAGGCGTGAGCGAAGCCAGCCGTCGGGCCGTCTGGTAGATCATAGCATCGAGGATGAGCTTGGCATGTTCGTCGCCCTCGTTGATGCGGCGCTCCACCTCGCGCACGTCGTTGGTGCCCAGATGGGCCGTCAGTCCGCTGTGGCCGTTGATTTTGCGCAGCATTTCCTTTTCGTTGTATTTTCCCGAGAAACACATCTTCACCACATCCACAGGCGA
>JAFWQT010000019.1 GCA_017508965.1 Prevotella sp.
TCACCTGGAATGGGAGAAGCGCAACTACGACCCCGACGGCGACGGGCTCTACGATGCCTACTGCTGCATCTGGGCCAGCGATGCGCTGTATTACGGAGGCGGGGCCGTCACTCATTCGTCGGCCTACAACTACCGCGCCAACCGTCTGGCGGCAAAGATTGCAAGGCTGATTGGCGAAGACGGCAGCCGCTACGAGAAGGAGGCAGAGCTGACACTGAAGGCTATGAACAGCCGGCTATGGATAAAGGGGAAGAACCACTGGGCGGAATACCAGGACATGATGGGACTGAAACGGGTGCACGAGGACGCGGCGCTGTGGAGCATCTACACGCCCATCGACTGCGGCGCCTGTACGGAGCAGCAGGCCTTCGAGGCCACCCACTATGTAGACTCGATGATTCCGCATGTGCCGCTGCGCTACACCGTTCCGAAGAAATACAACTGGCAGACGGCGGCGCTGACGGAGACCTTCCGCGACCAGCAGTTCTCGATGGTGAGCACGAGCGACTGGATGCCCTACGCCTGGAGTATCAACAATGTGGCGACGGCCGAAGACCTGAACATGTCGCTGGCCTACTTCAAGGCAGGTCGTCCGCGCGAGGGCTTCCAACTGCTGAAGGCTACGGTGCTGGACCAGATGTACCTGGGCAGCAGTCCGGCCAACTTCGGACAGATAAGCCATCTGGACGCGGCAAGGGGCGAGTGCTACCGCGACTTCTCTGACTGTACGGGAACGGCGGCACGCGCATTGATACAGGGGCTGTTCGGCATCGTGCCCCATGCGCTTGACAGCGTGTGCATCATACGTCCGGGATTCCCCATAGAATGGGACCACGCCACCATCAGCACGCCCTACCTGTCGTACACCTATCGCAGGGAGGCCGGCGAGGACATCTACGAGATAAAGCAGAACTTCCGCCAGCCGCTGAAAATCATCCTCCGCCTGAACATCGGCAACGGAAAGTACGTGGACCACGAGGGAACCGACCGCAAGGTGCAGGAGTTCCGTCTGCCGGCAGCCATCCTGGAGGAGTACGGCTATGAGTCGGCCTACGCGAAGATGGGACTGAAGCACGACATCCGCCAGTTGTCGGAAAAGGATTATAAGTTTGAGCCAACGGTCAGCCGATGCCCGTACACAGCCAGGCAGCTGGGACTGGACGAGCCCACCGACGGCAAGTCGGCAAAGCGCTTCCCAATAGCCATCGCCAAGCAGCTGAATGCCAGCGTGGGCGACATCTTCAAGCAGCGGTATTTGAACCCAAGGCCCCAAGTGACCACCTTGCAGATTCCGTCGCAGGGCGTGGGCGAATGGTGCCATCCTGAATATTGTCCGGCCATCAACGACAGCGTGCTGCGCACGAAGGTGAGGAACAACAGAATATACGTGGCGGGCGTTCCGTTTGAAATGACGCCCAAGGGGAAGAACATTGCCTACACGTCGCTCTGGGAGAACTATCCCGACGAAATAACGTTCAAGCTGAAGGGAATGCCGAAAGAGAAGCCGGCCAACGGCGTGAAGGGAGGCTTCAGCTTTGCCTACCTGCTGATGGCGGGGAGCACCAACCACATGCAGACGCGGATTGACAATGCGGTGGTGGTGGCCACCTATAAGGACCACACCACGGACACGCTGCATCTGATGCCGCCCTACAACTGGTGTCCGATAGAACAGGACTACTATGTGGACGGTCATGCCTTCTCAACGGTGGAACCCCGCCCCTACCGGCTCTGCCTGGGCACGGGCGATGCCAGTCGCGACCTGGGCAAGACGCTGGGCATAGAGGGCGTCTATGGCCGCGAGATTCCCGGCGGTGCAGCCCAAATGCTGAAGATGCCGCTGAACCCGAAGAAGAAACTGAAGACTATCACGGTGCGCACACTCTCCAATGATGTCGTTGTAGGATTGATGGCAATAACTTTGGAGAAATAAATAGATTTATTTACCTTTACGCCACTTCGTGTCGTGAAGATACTTACGCTCGGCAAAGCAAAAATAAACTCGTTTCTTTTTGCATTTGTGCTCGCTTAATCGTACCTTTATGTTGCTTCGCATCATGAAGGTAGGCTGCATTCGGGAAAAATCATAATTTATTTTGTTTTTCCACTCATTTGCACTACCTTTGCAGCCGAAATGGTAAAGAAACAGATATTACTGATTAACGACCTGGCGGGCTACGGCAAGGTGGCAACTGCCGCCATGCTCCCCATATTAAGCTATATGGGCTACCCCGTGTATAACATGCCGACGGCCCTGGTGAGCAATACGCTCGACTACGGGAAGTTCAACATCATGGAAACCACCGACTACATGAAGGGTGTGTTCCCGGTGTGGAAAGAACTAGGATTCTCGTTCGACGCCATCGCCACCGGCTTCATCTGCAGCGAGCGGCAGGCCCGGATGGTGGCCGAATACTGCAAGGAACAGGCACAGCAGGGCACAACCATTTTCGTGGACCCCATCATGGGCGACGAAGGAAAGCTGTACAACGGTGTCACTCCCGAACGCGTGGAGTGCATGCGCGAGATGCTGACGGTGGCCGACCTGATTTTCCCCAACTACACCGAGGCCGCCTACCTGACGAACACAGAATACCGAAGCGAGGGCGTGAACGCAGAAGAGGCCCGGGCGCTGCTCGACAAGCTGCGCGAAATAGGTACCAAGAGTGCGCTGATAACCAGCATTCTTGTCGATGGACAGCCGTCGGTGGTGGGCTACAACCATTTCAAGGGAACCTACTTCCAGCTGCCCTACGAAGAGATTCCCGTGCACTTCCCCGGCACAGGCGATATGTTCTCCGCCATTCTCATCGGTCATCTGCTCAATGGCGAGTCGTTGCGCAAGAGCACGCGCGAGGCCATGGACGCTCTCTACCGCCTGATAGATGCCAACAAAGAAAATGAGGACAAGAACCGCGGCATCCCCGTGGAACAGTGGCTCAGGCTGCTTTAGGAAATCTGAAACAAGGAATTTCAAAACACACCTACCCAACCGAATCTGCGTACTATTTCACGTAGAAGATTGCGGTCGCTAACCGGAATAGTGATAGCGATAGTCTCTTTCTCCTTACTGCTAGTTACTGCATTAGCA
>JAFWQT010000020.1 GCA_017508965.1 Prevotella sp.
AGAGGTTTACGAGGATTAATCCTCCAGAATTCTCTAGACATTCTAGAACATCTAGTATACTAGATAAAATAAACCCCCGTTCATTGGGCGGGGGTTTTATACGGGAATAGCTCAGTTGGTAGAGCATCGGTCTCCAAAACCGAGGGTCGTGGGTTCGAGTCCTCCTTCCCGTGCTAAACGAAAAAGTAATATGTTTAAGAAGTTCGTAAATTATTGCAAGGCTTGTTACGAGGAACTTGCGCATAAGACTACTTGGCCGACACGTGCCGAACTTACTCACAGTGCAATGGTTGTATTATCTGCTTCCCTTATCATTGCAATTGTGGTGTTCATTATGGATTTCGTGTTCCAGAATGTCATGCAATTGGTTTATCCAAGTTAATCGTCTGAGGGAAAATGGTTGAATCAGGTAAGAAATGGTATGTGCTGCGTGCTGTCAGCGGTAAAGAGGCTAAGGTGAAGGAATACATCGAGGCCGAGCTGAAGCATAACCCATTGCTGCAGCAGTATGTTTCCCAGGTGCTTATACCAATGGAGAAGCATGCTTCTCTGCGTAATGGCAAGCGTGTGGTGAAGGAGAAGATTTCTCTTCCCGGCTATGTGCTTGTCGAGGCAGAGCTGAAGGGCGATGTGGCTCACACACTGCGTTTCATGCCCAATGTACTAGGATTCCTCGGCGGTTTGGATAATCCGACGCCTGTGCGTCAGGCTGACGTGAACCGTCTGCTGGGAACAGTCGAAGAGACCGAGCTTGTAGAGGATGTCAACATCCCATACATGGTCGACGAGACTGTGAAGGTGACGGATGGTCCTTTCAGCGGCTTCAGCGGTGTCATCGAAGAGGTGAACGCCGAGAAGCACAAGCTGAAGGTGATGGTCAAGATTTTCGGAAGAAAGACTCCTCTGGAGTTAGGTTTTATGCAGGTTGCAAAAGAATGACCACATATTGTTACGGATGTGAGTTCGTTCTTTTATATTTATCAATATTTAATTATTAACAGAAGAAATGGCTAAAGAAGTTGCTGGATTAATCAAATTACAGATTAAAGGTGGCGCTGCGAATCCCTCGCCTCCCGTAGGCCCTGCTCTGGGTTCTAAGGGTATCAACATCATGGGATTCTGCAAAGAGTTCAACGCCAGAACCCAGGATAAGGCAGGTAAGGTATTGCCTGTTGTTATCACCTATTATACTGACAAGTCATACAGCTTCGAGATCAAGACTTCTCCCGCAGCCGTCCAGCTGCTTGAGGCAGCCAAGGTGAAGGGCGGCAGCTCTGAGCCTAACCGTAAGAAGGTGGCCAGCGTGACCTGGGATCAGGTTCGTGCCATCGCTGAGGACAAAATGGCCGACCTCAACTGTTTCACAGTGGAGAGCGCCATGAAGCTTGTTGCCGGTACAGCTCGTAGTATGGGTATCACTGTAAAAGGGGACTTCCCTGGAAAATAATTTATAACTTCAATTTTTAAAGGAAAATGAGTAAACTGACAAAGAATCAGAAGGCAGTTGCTGATAAGATTGAAGCAGGGAAAGCATACTCTTTGACGGAGGCTGCTCAGCTGGTGAAGGAAATTACCACCACCAAGTTTGAGGCATCCGTTGATATCGACGTACGCTTGGGCGTTGACCCACGTAAGGCTAACCAGATGGTGCGTGGCGTTGTTTCGCTGCCTAACGGAACTGGTAAGGTGGTACGTGTGTTGGCTCTCTGCACTCCTGATCAGGAAGCTGCTGCTACAGAAGCAGGTGCTGACTATGTTGGTCTCGACGAATATATCGACAAGATCAAAAGTGGTTGGACTGATGTTGATGTAATCATCACTATGCCTTCTTGCATGGGTAAGATAGGTCCTCTGGGTCGTATTCTTGGTCCCCGTGGACTGATGCCTAACCCAAAGAGCGGCACAGTTACTATGGACGTTGCTAAAGCAGTTAAGGAAGTTAAGCAGGGTAAGATTGACTTCAAGGTTGACAAGGCTGGTATCATCCACACGTCAATCGGTAAGGTCACGATGACTCCTGAGCAGATCTTCGGAAATGCCAAGGAATTCATCAACACTGTTATCAAGCTGAAGCCGGCTGCTGCAAAAGGTACATATATCAAGAGTATCTATCTTTCGAGCACTATGAGTAAGGGTATCAAGGTTGATCCTAAGACAATTGAGTAACTCTAAAATTCACAGAAAGCAATGAAAAAGGAAGTAAAAGATACTATTATTGTTGAGCTGGGCGAAAAGCTGAAGGAATATCCTCACTTCTACCTCGTAGACGTGAACGGCCTGGATGCCAAGCAGACAAGTGACCTCCGCCGCAAGTGCTTCAAGAACGAGGTGAAGATGATTGTTGTGAAGAACAAGCTTCTGCACAAGGCTTTTGAGGCTTCGGAGATTGATTTTGAACCTATTTACGGTGCACTGAAGGGTAGCACAGCAGTGCTGTTCACACAGACTGCCAACGTGCCTGCCAAGATGCTGAAAGAATATAAGAAGCAGGGTATTCCCGCTCTGAAGGCTGCCTATGCCGAGGAAGGCATTTATGTTGGAGCCGACAAACTGGAAGAGCTCTCTTCTATCAAGAGCAAGAACGAGGTTATTGCCGACATCGTGGCACTGCTGCAGTCTCCGGCAAAGAACGTTATCTCTGCTCTGCAGTCGGGTGGCCAGACTATCCATGGTGTGCTGAAGACCTTAGGCGAGCGTCCTGAGTAATAAATAACGCTCAAATTAATTACATTATCATCATTAAAAACAATTAAAATTTTAAATAAAAATGGCAGATATTAAAGCTATTGCTGAGGAGTTGGTTAACCTCACAGTGAAAGAAGTAAACGAGTTGGCAACAGTCCTGAAGGACGAGTACGGAATTGAGCCTGCTGCTGCAGCCGTTGCAGTAGCTGCTGGTCCTGCTGCCGGTGGTGCAGCCGAGGCCGCTGAGGAGAAGTCATCTTTCGATGTAGTTCTCGCTGAGGTCGGTGGCGCTAAGCTCCAGGTGGTTAAGGCCGTTAAGGAAGCTTGTGGTCTTGGTCTGAAAGAGGCTAAGGATCTCGTAGACGGTGCTCCTTCAACCCTGAAGGAAGGTCTCTCTAAGGACGAGGCTGAGAACCTGAAGAAGGCTATCGAAGAGGCCGGTGCTAAGGTTGAGCTGAAGTAATAAAGCTGACTTTTCAGAACATATTGGTTAAGATCTCCTAAGTAGGGGGGTCTTAACCTTTTCTTGTCTCATGACAAATGTTTTCCGGAAAATCCGGAAAATCCGGAATCCCCGGGAAACTTTAAAACCCTAACATTATTTATAATAGATGGCTTCAAAAATTGTTGATAACAGAGTAAACTTTGCCAGTGTCAAGAATCCGATGCCTTATCCGGATTTCCTCGACGTGCAGTTAAAGTCATTCCGTGACTTCTTGCAGTTAGACACACCGCCTGAGGAACGCAAGAACGACGGCTTGTATAAGGTGTTCTCAGAGAACTTCCCTATCACCGACACGCGTAATAACTTCGTTCTTGAGTTCTTGGATTACTTCATCGACCCGCCCCGCTACACCATCGACGAGTGTCTGGAGCGCGGTCTGACCTATAGCGTACCCTTGAAGGCCAAGATGAAACTCTACTGCACCGACCCTGACCATGAGGACTTCGGTACGTTCATTCAGGACGTTTTCCTTGGCACCATCCCTTACATGACATCCAACGGTACGTTCATCATCAATGGTGCTGAGCGTGTCGTCGTTTCGCAGCTGCACCGTTCGCCCGGTGTGTTCTTCGGACAGGGTGTTCATGCCAACGGAACCGTGCTCTACAGCGCACGTATCATTCCGTTCAAGGGTTCATGGATTGAGTTTGCCACCGACATCAACAATGTGATGTATGCCTACATCGACCGTAAGAAGAAGTTGCCCGTCACCACGCTGCTTCGTGCCATCGGCTATGAGGCTGACAAGGACATCCTCCAGATTTTCGACCTTGCCGACGAGGTGAAGGTGAACAAGAAGAACATGAAGGAGATGATTGGCCGCAAGCTTGCCGCCCGTGTGCTGAAGAGCTGGAACGAGGACTTCGTCGACGAGGACACCGGTGAAGTGGTTTCTATCGAGCGTAACGAGGTTATCATGGAACGTGAGACCGAAATCACAAAGGAAAACGTCGAAGATATTCTCGATAGCGGCACCTCTACCATCCTTGTCCATAAGGATGCCGAGGCAGCTTCCAAGTATGCTATCATCTTCAATACCCTTGCAAAGGATACCTCCAACTCCGAGAAAGAGGCCGTGCTCTATATCTATCGCCAGCTCCGCAATGCCGATCCTGCCGATGATGCCAGCGCACGTGAAGTCATCCAGAACCTCTTCTTCTCAGACAAGCGCTACGACCTTGGCGATGTGGGCCGCTACCGCATCAACAAGAAACTCGGTCTCGACACCGACATGAACGTACGTATCCTGACCAAGGAGGACATCATTTCTATTATCAAGTATCTGATTGACTTGGTGAACAGCAACGCCACCGTCGATGATATCGACCACCTGTCGAACCGTCGCGTGCGTACCGTTGGTGAACAGCTGAGCAACCAGTTCTCTATCGGTCTGGCCCGCATGAGCCGTACCATCCGTGAGCGCATGAACGTGCGCGACAACGAGGTGTTCACGCCGACCGACCTGATTAATGCCAAGACTATTTCAAGCGTCATCAACTCGTTCTTCGGCACCAATCCGCTGAGCCAGTTCATGGACCAGACCAACCCGCTGGCAGAGGTCACGCACAAGCGTCGTCTCTCAGCTCTGGGTCCTGGCGGTCTGTCTCGTGAGCGTGCCGGTTTCGAGGTTCGTGACGTACACTATACCCACTATGGCCGTCTGTGCCCCATCGAGAGTCCTGAAGGTCCGAACATCGGTCTGATTTCTTCTCTCTGCGTATATGCAAAGATTAATGAACTGGGATTCATCGAGACACCTTACCGCAAGGTGAAGGACGGCGTGGTTGACCTGAAGAACGAAGACGTGGTCTATCTCACTGCTGAAGAGGAGTCAGAGCATATCATCGGTCAGGGTAATGCCCCGCTGAAGGAAGACGGCTCGTTTATCCGTACCTATGTGAAGTGCCGTCAGGATGCCGACTTCCCCGTGGTGGCTCCCAACCAGGTTGACCTCATGGACGTTGCACCCCAGC
>JAFWQT010000134.1 GCA_017508965.1 Prevotella sp.
CCTACCCTCAGTTTGAAATCCTCGCGGGGATATTCCGACTCACGCATGGCTTCTCCCAAAAACATGGCATAGGATGGCGTACAGCAAAGCACACTTGAGCCGAAATCATGCATCAATGTTATCTGTTTCTGCGTGTTACCAGAAGACATGGGAATGACACTGGCACCAATATTAGTAGCGCCATCATGGGCACCGAGACCACCAGTAAAGAGGCCGTAGCCATAAGACACCTGGAAGATATCATCCTTCGTAGCACCATAGGCAGTAAAGGCTCGTGAGATGCTCTCCGTCCACATGGCAATGTCTTTACGGGTGTGAAGCACAACTACCGGTTTACCTGTAGTACCAGAAGACGCATGAATTCTTACTATCTGACTCATCGGCACTGCAGCCAGACCAAACGGATAATTGTCCCGCAGATCGAGCTTGTTGGTAAAAGGCAACTTCTTGATATCATCGATATCTTTAATGTCACCTGGTTCAAGACCCATCTCCTGAAACTTCATCCGATAGAAAGGAGAATTGTGATAAACGTAGTCGGCCATTTTCCGAATACGTATACTCTGGATTTCGCGAAGCTGCTCGCGATCCATACATTCAATGTTCTGATTCCAAATCATAAATTACACTTTTGCTTAAGATGGTTTGAACTGGCAGCAAAGGTACAAAAAAAATCTGCATTTCATTACAAAATGCAGATTTTTATTTAAGAAATCTTCCTTATCGGAAATATTCGACTTATTCCTTAACCTGTACAGTTGCACGACGGTTGTAAGAGATCGGAGACAGAATGTCTACACCACCCATAGCTTCCTGAGAAATCTTGCTCTCAGCAACACCCATCTTAACGAGCTCATCAGCAACGCGCTTTGCACGCTTCTCAGAGAGAACCTGGTTGTGAGCGGGGCTACCGGTTGCGCTGTCAGCATAACCTGTAACAAGAAGGTTGTTGTTGTTCTCGATAGCATACTTAGCAAGAGCCTGTACGTTCACGAGGTCCTTCAGCTCAGCAATCTCAGTCTTGTCGAGGTTGAAGAATACAGAAACAGGAGTTGTGATGAATTCCTTAACAGACTGGGGAACCTCAGCCTTGGGCTGGTTAGCCAGCATGTTCTTCAGACGATCGTTCTCTGCGTTAGCGTCAGCGAGCTGAGCCTTAAGAGCATCGATCTGGCTCTGAGAGAGGGCCTTGATAGCATCCACATCGGGAACCTTGTTCCAAGTTGCCTTACCCAGATTCAGGGTCAGACCAACTTCAGCTGCAAACCAGCGATCGTGGTTAGGATTCTCATGACCACCACCAATACCGCCGTTATCCCATACACGACCCTCAAAGTCGTCACCACTGAGATTGTAGCTGAGATCAAGATTGACTGCAACGCGCTTAGAAATGCGGAAAGTATTCAAGATACCAGCGCTACCAACAAGCTCATAAGTGTTATAAGAGCAGTTACGGGCAACACCAACACCAGCGTAAGGAATAAAGTTCCAAACACGGCTCTCGTTGTAACCGCAAAGAAGGTTGCTCAGATTAAGCAGAGCCTGCTCCTGAAGATTCCAATACTTAATCTTGTTCTTGTCTGCATCTTCAGAAATTACACTCTTACCATCCATAGCATTGAATTTCGTGCGAAGACCGATGCCAGGAGTGAACCACTTACCGATAGCAACAGAGAAACCAAGACCACGACGGAAATCCTTCAGAGGACTTTTAGCAAATCCCGCGTCCTTCTCTTCGTTTGAGTAGAAAGCACTGTAAGCAAAGTTTGCCTGAACAAACCAGTTGCTCCAGAATGAATTAGTGGCAACACTGTACTTAAGCGTGGGCTCTTCATCCTGGGCCATGCTTGTCAGTGAAACGCTGGCCAAAGCCAGAACGATTAAAAACTTTTTCATAACCTTTTAAAATTTATAAATCAATAATTAATTATCTTAATTCGTACAAAGTTCGAAATTTCGGCACAAAGATAGTAATATTTTTTTAATTGCGCCTAATTTTTCACAAGAAAATATCCAAAAAAATAAAAAAAACTTAATTTACATCATGAATATGTCCATTTTTAACCCATTAAAGCATCAATTTCCTGTTGTTTGAGAATACAAATAACTATTTTCCCATCGGGAGTGTAATTAACATTCGAACACGTGAAGAGTGTATTCACCAGGTTTTCCATTGCCTCATTAGTAAGAACCTGTCCATAAGGTATCGCGGCATTTCGTGCCAAACACATAGCCAGCGGTCCATAAACATCGCCACTGACAGATGATTTCTTCTCGGCAGCTGCAGAGACAATATCGTGGAAAACCGCCGTCATATTTGTCCTCTCCAAATCTGCGGGAATGCCATTCACGGCAATGCTGCCTCCCCCCAAGTCGGAAACATCAAAACCCATATGCTCCAATTCGGGCATTATCTCATCAAGCAGAACGGATTCTGACGGAGAAAGCTGCACTACCTCAGGAAAAAGCAGTTTCTGAGAACGCCCTCCCCTTTGCTCCATTTGCCGCAGATAGTCCTCATATAATATACGTACGTGCGCGCGATGCTGGTCAATGATCATCAGACCCGACTTCACAGCGGTCATTATATATTTTCCTTTGTACTGATAATGCACCGGTGACTTTTCAGCGATAATAGACGGTTCCTCGTTTTTTCCCGCAGAAAACTCTTCCTCAAATAGCGGTGTTTCCTGCGACGCCTGTCGGATTCCCGAATACAATTGTTCCCAATTGTCGGGCACAGATGGCGCTTGTTGACGAGGTTTCCCTGTATTCGAACGGAAAGGATTATATTGCGGATCATAATCCACAACAGGAGGATGAACACCATCTGTCATGGGATTAAAGACAGGAATGTCGGGTTTCCCCTGTGTATCGAACTCGATGGAAGGGACACCATTGAACTTCCCTATGGCTTCTTTTACCGCTGCAATCAGAATCTGCCAAATGGTCTGTTCGTCTTCAAACTTTATCTCCGTCTTTGTTGGATGGATATTCACATCTATATTCTGCGGAGCGACTTCAAAATAGATAAAATATGGAACCTGCTCTCCTACAGGAACAAGCCGCTCAAAGGCATTCTGCACTGCCTTATGAAAATAAGCATGCTTCATGTAGCGTCCGTTCACGAAAAAGAACTGATGTGCGCCCTTCTTCTTGGCAGACTCGGGTTTACCTACGAAACCGCTGATTTTGCACACGGTAGTATCAACTTCTACAGGCAAGATGTCCTGATTGAAGCGCTTACCAAACACATCGACAATCCGCTGGCGAAGATTGCCCGCACGCAGATTGAACACCTCTACCCCATTGCTGTGCAGCGTGAAATGAATCTGAGGATAAACCAGCACAATACGCTCAAATGCCTGAAGTATATTGTTCAGTTCAGTAGAATTCGATTTCAGGAATTTTCTTCGGGCAGGTACATTAAAAAAAAGATTCTCGACCGAGAAGTTACTGCCGACAGGACAAGAAACTGGTGATTGAGAAACCACCTTACCACCTGAGAGATGAAGTTCTGTACCGATATCGTCGTCTGCCATTCTTGTTCTCAACTCCACCTGAGCCACCGCAGCTATACTTGCCAAGGCTTCCCCTCTGAATCCCATCGTGTGAAGATCAAAAAGGTCGTCGGCCTTGCGAATCTTCGAAGTGGCATGTCGCTCAAAAGAAAGACGAGCATCGGTTTCCGACATGCCCTTGCCGTTATCAATCACCTGAATAGATGTCCGGCCTGCGTCTACCACTACCACGTTGATGGTGTCGGCTCCGGCATCCACAGCATTCTCCACCAGTTCCTTGATGACACTGGCAGGACGCTGTATCACCTCACCAGCAGCTATCTGGTTGGCAACACTATCGGGCAAGACCTGTATGATATCACTCATGCAATCTACTATTCTGGGATTTAAATGACTAATTCTGAGGTAAAGAAGGATTCTCCGTCTGAGGAGAGGATTCCTCTGCCGGAGGTAAAGGACCCTCTGTTGGCGCTGAAGGAGTATCTGTTGAAGGTGACGAAGGCTCTTCCGACTGTACCGCAGGAGGCGTGCCCATCTCATCTCCCGCAAGCGTCTGCAAAGGCGGACGACGTCTTGTCTCCCTCAGTTCCGTTCCGCTTTTCTTCTCTCTCCATTCGAAGATGTCATTCTTGTCCAACGGGCGGATATAATCAAACCAGGCAAAATTGGGCAGGTATAATTTCGAGGGAGGAATCTGCGTCATCGGATAAGTCGTACCCTTAGCCTTGTTTGTCCATATCTTCTGCAACTTACGCTGCTCTATATACATTTTCATTGTATCCGTTTCCAGATAGTTAAGCCCATGGAAAGTGGAATCCTTCTCATCAATCGGATAATAAATAGTCTGTACACTTCCCACGGCATCACTACGACTAATCTCACCTTTCACGAAAAAGGCAAGCATATACTTGGAAGAGACCTGGTTGTAATGGTTTTCGTTATCAACTTTCTCGATAGAAGAAGCCTGCCCGAGAACATGAGCCTCGTGGATGGTGGAGTCTTTCATAAACACCTCAATCTTCTCGCCAAGCAACTGTCGGTTGGCGTTCCACGTAATCGGGTCCTTATACATCGTCAGAACCGAGTCTTTTGTGTTATAGACCAAAGAGTCACAAACAGCCTGAACATCTTTTCTATAAGCCCTCACCTTATGGAAGCAGTGCATTTCTCGCCATACAGAGTCGGTGTTAAGGTTGTACGAGAACATTTTAAGCGTATCGCCATGCAACCAAAGCGTGTCTTTCTGCGAATAATCCACCAACACGGCATTCTTTGTGGCATGGGCATAGCCTTTCTCCTCATCGTACCAGAAATAGTCGCAATGCAGTTCGTTTTTGTTACTCTTGTCGTTGTATATCACATTACCGAAACCTTCTGCTGTTCCTTTCTTCTCATCACGGAAGAGGCTGTCGCCTATCATCTCCTTTTCTCCATCCACCAGAGTGCTCCGCCCGAACAATCTCGTACGGTCCCTTCTCGAATCGAAATATCCTTCGTTAGTGTTCACAACACTCTTCCCCGAAGTTATCGTAGAAGGTCCCACCACATGCGCTTCTTTCGTCACGACATCGTAATAAAGCGTATCTGTCACGAGCAGGAACTTCTTGTTTTTCAGGTTTACATTGTAGTTGAATTTCGCTTCCTTCAACTCTGTGTCATACTCTCCCCAGTCGCTGGTCAGCACATTTTCCTTGTCCACCATTTTACCGCCTTCAAAGAAATAGCCCAAATTGTAAAGACGGTCATAGTCGAGCGAGTCGGTGTACAGCACTGTACCCCGGTGTTTCAGGACCACATTACGGCGGGCGCGGGCCATCTGCTCGTTGCCGTCATAGAAAGCATATTCACTATTCAGCGTCAAGGTATCTCCCTGACGCATCTTTACGTGACCGAAAGCCTCAAACGAATTGCTGGCTTCGAAGAAATAGGCGCTGTCACAAGTAAGATGGGCACCTTTGTGGCGGAAAGACACATGTCCGTTAAGTATCTGAGCATCAGGCTTTCTGCCAAAACGGTCGTACGACAACCGGTCGGCATGCTCCAGATAAACCCTTTCATCCACCTTCTTGCGAGGCAGTTTCTTACGCGCTGCCTGCATGCCCAGTGTCAGACCAAAGGTCAAGAGGCACAGAATCAGCATGAAAGCCTTCCTATGCCCCCTCAATAATTGTGTCTTATTCCCCTTATCGGTCATTTAATCCAACCTTCGTATTCAAATTTACAATCCTTATAACGGTCGTTTACCCTCACATAAATGGTCTTTAACTTCTCCTTCACCCAGTCTTTCAAGTAGGCTTCCCTGCGGTTTCTCAAAACCACCTCCTTCAAGGCCTGAAAGTCTTCGGTGATAGTGGCACGATGGCCTTCCACCCTACTCTTCAGCATGACGATGGCGCAAACGGTCTTTCCTTTTGAATTGGTCATCTGGAACGCTTCCGACACCTGACCTACTTTCAGCGTATCCACCACACGGGCTATCTCCGTTGGAAGGTCCTGCATGCGGAACTTACTGGTGCGTCCCGCCTCAGAGGTATTGGCCATCAGACCTTTACTGCTTCGTGTGTCTTTATCATCAGAAATAAAAGTGGCAGCCTCATCAAAGGAGAATTTCCCTGCCCGGATATCATTGCCAATGCTGTCAAGACGAAGCTGTGCTTTTGTGATAGCCTCCGATGACACTTTCGGCTTCAACAAGATATGACGACACTTAATTTTATCGCCGCGTTTGTCGATAAGCTGGATGATATGGAAACCGAATTCTGTCTCCACAATCTTAGAGATCTTCTTCGGGTCGGTGAGGTTAAAAGCAACGTTGGCAAAGGCGGGGTCCAGCATACCACGGCCGGAATAGTCCAGTTCACCGCCCTGACGCGCTGAACCGGGGTCTTCAGAATAGAGTCGGGCCAGCGTTGCAAAGGTCGTCTCACCTCTATTCACACGGTCGGTATATTCACGAAGCACATCCTTCACGCGGTTTATCTCCTCCTGTTCCACACGAGGTGTCTGCGTTACGATCTGGACTTCAACTACCGTCGGCACAAAAGGAATACTGTCTTCGGGAACATTCATAAAGAAAGTCCTCACATCAGCCGGACTCACCTTAATGCCCTCAACAAGTTTCTCCTGCATCTTCTGGATAAGCTGACGGTCGCGGAAATCATCATGCATCGATGCACGCATCTGTGTGATAGACTGCTTACGGTATTCCTCAAGTTTTTCCTTTGAGCCGCCCACCATCTGCAGCCAGTAGTTAATCTGCTGGTCCACACTCTGATTGACCTCACTCTCAGTCACTTCAATAGAGTCAATGGCAGCCTGATGAAGATAAAGTTTCTGCAAAGCTATCTGTTCAGGAATAGCGCAGTCGGGATCACCCGGGAAACGGACGCCCTCAGCCTCTGCCTGCAGGCGCATCACTTCGACATCACTTTTCAGAATAGCCTCATCGCCCACTACCCATATCACTTCATCCACCACACTGGCTTCATGAAGAGGCTGGTCAGTCTTGGCCACTGAGTCTTTATCCTGGCTGCTGTCCTGCGCCAGATGCTGTACACCACTCCTGGCATTCAGCCCCAACGCCAGCACAAGCGCGCCTGCCACTGTCAGTATTACCTTATTTCTCATATCAACAAATCACAATCCGATTAGTGCTTATTCACTGTCTTCAAGACGTCTTGGTTTACCTTGAAGGAATATTTTCTGCGAAGGTCAGCAACCCAAGCTTTCTCCAACTCTTCCTGATAGTCTGCAACCACCAGGCCTTTCACGTCTTCGTATTCTTCTGGACCTTTCTTCAGCAGTTTTCCATATACAGCATCAATGGGATAATCCTTCACGGCAGTAACGGTAGTGTCCTTTTTGAACACCATCTTGTCAATGAAGGCATTGTCACCCTTCTTGAAGATGCCCTTCTCCACGCGAATACGGATAATAGAGTCGTTGTTAAACGTATGGCGCAGTTTATCAGCCCACTTGTTGAACGCAAGCCCCTTCACGCTTTTCTTCACAGCCTTCACGTCTTTCTTGTCCTTCACGTGATAGACCATTCCCTTATAGCGGGGCTCGTCCCATTTGTACTTCTTGCTGTTCTTTTTAAAATAGTTAGCCAGACCAGCCTCGTCCTTGGCTGCCTTATCCCATACCATACGGTTAGAGATTTCATAAAGCAGCAGACCGTCATGGTATTCGCGTACCAAGTTGTCAAGGTCGGTATCTTTTTCCTGCAACTCTGCTGAGCGTTCGTCCAGCAGTTCGTCGCGCGAGATATTGCGCTGCTTGGCGATAGAATCAACCGCAGCATTTGCCAAATAGTCACGGGCATTCCGGGACTCCAGGAATCTAAAGATATCAGCACGGAGCGAATCGTATGGTTCCAGTTGTTTGCGGTCTTTCATCAGAATGATATGCCATCCGGCAGGACTCTGCACGGGTTTCGACATTTCGCCAATCTGTAAAGCATAGGCAGCATCCTCGAACTCCTTGAGCGTCTGGTTAGGACCTATCCATGGCAACACACCACCATTTTGGGCTGAACCCGGGTCTTGAGAAACTTTCTTGGCCAACTCAGCGAAATCAGCACCCTGCTTCAAAGCATTATAGATAGAGTCGATGCGCTGTTTTCCGGCCTTCTGCTCAGCATCCGTAGCCTTCTGATTCAACATCACAAGGATATGCGCTGGCATTATCAGTCCGCGCGGTCCGATGGACTCCTTCGTACTGGCGTAGACCTTCTGAGCTTCTCTTTCCATGTCGGCATCGCTTACGAACGATGGTACAATCTGCTGGTCGCGATACGTACGGAACTCTTTCTGGTAAGAACTCATCGTATCCAGTTTTGCATCCAGGGCAGCCTTTACCTTCAGCTTGTAATTAATGAAAAGATCGACATACTCTTCCACCGTCTTCTTGTCAATCACGCCCTCGGCATTGTTCTTATTATAAGAATATTCGAATTCAGAACGAGCCACAGGTTGCCCGGCGATTGTCATGATTACGGGATCATCGGTCTGTGCAAAAGCCATGCTCCCGCTAAGGAGCATGGTGATAATCAACAAGTATTTCATATGAAAAATTCTCATCTTTATTGTCCTGTCAACGTTTTATCTGTTATTCATTGGGCCTTGAATAGTTGGGCGCCTCACTCGTGATGGAAATATCATGCGGATGACTCTCCAGGATACCGGCATTGGTAATACGCGTGAACTTAGCATTGTGCAGAGCCTCGATAGTGGCAGCACCGCAATAGCCCATTCCAGAGCGCAAACCGCCCGTCATCTGATAGATAACCTCCTGCAAAGTTCCCTTATAAGGCACACGACCGGCAATGCCTTCGGGTACCAATTTCTTCACGTCCTTCACTCCGCCCTGGAAATAGCGGTCGCTTGAACCGTGTTCCATAGCCTCCAGAGAACCCATGCCGCGATAGCTCTTGAACTTACGGCCGTTGAAGATAATTGTATCGCCCGGACTTTCCTCGGTACCAGCCACCAGCGAACCGATCATCACAGAATGACCGCCTGCAGCCAGTGCCTTCACGATATCGCCTGAATAGCGCAGACCGCCATCGGCTATCAGAGGCACGCCTGTTCCCTTCAGGGCGCAAGCCACGTCATAGACGGCACTCAACTGGGGAACGCCTACGCCGGCAACCACACGAGTCGTGCAGATACTACCCGGACCGATACCCACCTTAATGGCATCGGCACCGTTCTCAACGAGCATCTGGGCAGCTTCGCCTGTAGCCACATTACCTACGACCATCTCGATGTCTGGGAAAGCCTTCTTGGCTTCATGTACTTTCTCTATCACCGACTTTGAATGTCCGTGGGCAGTATCGATTACGATAGCATCGACGCCTGCATCCACCAAAGCCTGAATACGGTCAAAAGTATCGGCCGTGACTCCAACTCCGGCAGCTACACGCAGACGGCCTTTCTCGTCCTTGCATGCCATGGGCTTGTCCTTGGCCTTCGTGATGTCCTTATAGGTGATCAGTCCTACCAGCTTATTGTCCTTGTCAACCACCGGCAGTTTTTCGATTTTGTTCTCCTGCAGGATTTCAGCAGCAGCCTCAAGGTCCGTCTGCTGATGTGTCGTCACCAAATTCTCCGAGGTCATCACCTCATCAATCATTTTGTCAAGACGACGCTCAAAACGGAGGTCACGGTTGGTAACGATACCCACCAAGTGGTTCTCATCGTCGACCACGGGAATACCACCGATATGATATTCAGCCATCATCGCTAGCGCATCCTGTACGGTGCGGCCCTTCTGAATAGTTACCGGGTCGTAGATCATTCCGTTCTCGGCACGCTTCACAATAGCCACCTCACGCGTCTGGGCTTCAATCGACATATTCTTATGAATCACGCCAATACCTCCTTCACGGGCGATGGCAATAGCCATGGCGCTCTCGGTAACAGTGTCCATAGCAGCCGTCACGAACGGGATGTTCAGCTCGATGTTACGCGAGAACTTGGTTTTCAACTCTACCTCACGGGGCAGTACTTCTGAATAAGCGGGAATCAACAGGACGTCATCGAATGTGAGACCGTCCATCACAATTCTGTCTGCAACAAATGATGCCATATACTACTTAAAAATTTATTGCGTGCAAAGATACGCAATTTTCGGCACATGAGCAAACCTTTCACATTTTTATGTATCCGATTAATTCTATTTAACGCGACGCAGTCACTAATCAGGACATGGGGGAAGCCTCGAAGCCAATGTTTCCCACGGCTTCCACAAGCAAAGCGGCATCATGCCGACCGGTGACATAGGCAATGCCTTTCGCAAGGTCCACCTCCACCGTTTCCACGCCGGGAACGCTGCCGATAGCTTTTTCAACGTTTGCCTTGCAATGGTTACAGGCCATGCCGTCGACCTTGTATTGGCATACAGATTGTTCTGCGTGGTCTTTTGTCAATTTGCGGGAATCATGCCAGCGGGAGAAAAAGGCGTTTATAAGCAACCCGACAAACAAAACAATCCAAAGCCATTGCCAGAAACCTACACAATGACCGCAATGCACATCCGACATCATCGTCATGCTGCCCATCTGAAACAAATGCTGCGGAAGGAGATAGTCGATGCAAAGGCCGAAACCGATGGCTCCTGTGATAATGGCAAGCAGATAGAGCTTCAGCGTGCGCTTGCCGAACACCTTGCCGATGACCAGCATAGACGCGGAGTTCACCGCCGGGCCGGCCATCAGCAAAACCAGGGCAGCGCCGGGGGTGAGTCCCTTCGCCATCAGCGAGACGGCAATGGGAATGCTTCCCGTGGCACAAACATACATGGGAACGGCAACCGCCAGAACGATGACCATATTCAACAGTTTATATTCGTGGAGAGCCGCCAGCCACTCGTTAGGCACTGCCACCGTGATCAAGGCGGCAATCAGCAAGCCAATGACAAGCCATTTCCCCACGTCCTGAAGCATTTCCACAAAAGCATAGTGCATGCCGTTCCTGAATTTCTCGAAGAAGGTTTCCCCAATGGGTTCCTCCGTCTCGCAATCATCAGAGCAATCCTGCTCATGACTGCGCGATGCCTCAGCCGAAACGGCCTCATCCTCACGAGCATAACGATTGACGAGCCATCCTCCGAACATTGCCGTAAACAAGGCGGCTATGGGACGGACAATGGCAAAGGGAAGTCCCATCAGCGAATAAGTCGCAGTGATGGAATCCACACCTGTCTGAGGGGTCGCAATGAGGAAACTGGTACAGGCTCCGTGGGAAGCCCCCTCCCGGCGAAGTCCCACGCTTGTGGGAATCACGCCACACGAACACAACGGCAACGGTATACCTAAGGCCGCTGCCTTCACCACGCTCTTCATATTGCGCGGGGCGAGGTGCCGCCGATAGACACCTTTCGGGACAAAAGCCCGTAGCAGACCGGCGAAAAAGAAGCCCAACAACAAATAGGGCGCCATCTCTGCCAGCATCAAGAGCAGCGCGTTACCGTAATGCTCAATATAGTTCCACATATTTTAAAATCAGTTAGCTACTTCCGAGAGGAATTTAATACGCACCAGTCGCACCTCTTCCTCCGAATATTCGTCGCCAAGTTCTTCCATGGCAGTGTCAAGATCGTCGGTCTCGCTTTCGCTGAAGTATTCATAGATGTCGTCCACATGGTCGTCATCCATCACCTCCTCCAGGAAATAGTCGATGTTCAGTTTTGTCCCGCTATAGACGATAGCCTCCACCTCGTCGAGCAGTTCCTCGAAGTCGATGCCCTGAGCAATGGCAATATCGTCAAGGGCACGCTGGTTGTCGATGTCATGGATAATCTTCACCTTCACGGCCGAGCGCTTGGCCACCGTCCTGACACGCAGGTCCTCCGGACGCTCTATCTCATTCTCCTGACAATGACGCTTGATGAGTTCCACAAATTCCTTGCCGAACTTGCGGGCCTTGCCGGCTCCCACGCCCTGAACCTGCTGAAGTTCCTCAAGCGAAATCGGGTAAACCGTGGCCATCTGTTCTAGCGAACTCTCTTGGAACACAGCATACGCGGGGATGCCACGCTGCTTGGCGACCTTCTTCCGCAAATCCTTCAACATGGCAAACAGCTCGGGGTCGAGTGCACCACCCTGCCCCTCGGTCACCTCGTCATCCTCATCGCTGAACTCATTGTCGAGCACAATCATAAACGAATGCGGCGACTTCATGAACTTCTTTCCGGCAGCCGTCAGTTTCAGCAAGCCGTAATTCTCTACGTCTTTCTTCAGATAGCCGGCAATCAAGGCCTGGCGGATAACAGGATTCCATATCTTCGGGTCCATGTCTTCACCCGAACCGAATTCTTCCAACTGGTCGTGCTTATGATCCACTATGTCGTCGGTAGCACGCCCGCTCACGAAATCTATCACATAGTCCGTACGGAAGTCTTCTTTGATTTTCTGAATGGCATTAAGCACGATGACCAAAGCATCCTCGGCCTCTTGCTTCGACTTCGGATGCAGACAGTTGTCACAATTGCCGCAATTATCCTTCAGGTATTCTTCACCGAAATAATGGAGCAGCATCTTGCGACGGCAGACCGACGACTCGGCATAGGCGGCAGTCTCGGCAAGCAGCTGCCGACCGATATCCTGCTCAGCCACGGGCTTACCTTCCATAAACTTCTCCAGCTTCTTCAGATCCTTATAGCGGTAGAAAGCTATACATTTTCCTTCGCCGCCGTCACGGCCAGCTCGGCCTGTCTCCTGATAATAGCCTTCCAGACTCTTGGGGATATCATAGTGGATGACAAAACGGACGTCAGGTTTGTCGATACCCATGCCAAAAGCAATGGTAGCCACGATGACATCGATATCTTCCTGCAGGAAATCGTCCTGGGTCTGACTCCGGGTAGCCGAATCAAGACCGGCATGATAAGGTGCCGCCTTGATGTTGTTGGCACAAAGAACGGCAGCCAGTTCCTCCACCTTCTTGCGCGAGAGACAGTAAATGATGCCACTCTTACCCGGATGCTGGCGGATAAACTTCACTATCTGCACGTTGGTGGCGTCATCGCTACTGGGTTTCTGCCTCACTTCATAGTAGAGGTTAGGCCGGTTAAATGAACTCTTAAACTCCTTTGCATCCACGATGCCCAGACTCTTCTTGATGTCCGTACGCACCTTATCGGTTGCCGTAGCCGTCAGGGCAATCAGCGGAGCCTTGCCTATCTCATCCACCTTGTCACGGATTTTGCGATATTCCGGACGGAAGTCATGTCCCCATTCCGAAATACAATGAGCCTCGTCGATGGCATAGAAACTGATCTTTACCGCTTTCAGGAAGTCCACATACTCGTCCTTGGTAAGCGATTCCGGAGCAACATAAAGCAACTTCGTCTTGCCCGCAAGGATATCACTCTTCACCAGGTCGATGGCAGCCTTGTTGAGCGAAGAGTTCAGATAGTGGGCAATACCTTCCTCCTCGCTCATGCCATTGATGACATCCACCTGATTTTTCATCAAGGCGATAAGCGGGGAGATGACGATGGCCGTGCCCTCCATGATCAGGGAGGGCAACTGGTAGCATAGGCTTTTGCCTCCTCCTGTTGGCATCAGTACGAAGGTGTCATTACCAGCGAGGACATTGCGGATGATGGCCTCTTGGTCTCCCTTGAAGGTGTCGAAGCCGAAGTATTGCTTCAGTTTGGCGGTAAGGTCAATTTCCGGGGTCATTAATTATTCTTTATTTTAGATTCGATCTGGGAGCATGTCAATCAGAATCGTTCCTGATGCCATGCTCATTATCTTTAACTCATGCACTTTCCAGTTTCTGCAAATGGGCTTTCTCCAATTGCTGTTTTGCATAGTCGAGAGTTACATCAAAAGTCTTTACACGTTTTGACGGATATTCAAACATGGCATCCAGCATCACGCTCTCCACGATTGAGCGAAGCCCACGCGCTCCAAGTTTGTATTCCATAGCCTGACTGACAATGTAGTCGAGCGTCTCTTCGGGGAAGGTCAGCTTAATGCCGTCCATCTCAAACAGCTTTGTATACTGCTTAACGATGGAATTCTTGGGATCGACGAGTATCCGGCGAAGTGCCTCGCGGTCGAGCGGATTCAAATAGGTCAGCACCGGCAGACGGCCAATGATTTCGGGAATAAGCCCAAACGATTTCAAGTCTTGTGGCAGGATATACTGCATCAAGTCTTCTTTGTCAATTTTTCTGACATTCTGAACCGAATTATATCCCACCACATGCGTGTTCAGGCGCTGGGCAATCTTACGCTCAATGCCATCGAAAGCACCACCGCAAATGAACAAGATATTCTTTGTATCGACATGAATATAGTCCTGGTCAGGATGCTTACGGCCTCCCTTTGGCGGAACGTTCACCACTGAACCTTCCAGCAACTTCAACAGACTCTGCTGCACGCCCTCGCCCGACACATCGCGCGTGATGCTCGGATTGTCGCTCTTGCGGGCTATCTTGTCAATCTCGTCAATAAACACAATACCTCTTTCGGCTGCAGCCTGGTCATAGTCGGCCACCTGAAGCAGGCGCGAAAGAATGCTTTCCACATCCTCGCCTACATATCCCGCTTCGGTGAACACCGTGGCGTCCACGATGGTAAAAGGCACGTCGAGCAACTTGGCAATGGTACGGGCCAGCAAGGTCTTACCAGTTCCCGTAGAACCTACCATGATGATATTGCTTTTCTCAATCTCCACGCCCTCGTTGTTCACGGGCTGCTGCAGTCGCTTGTAATGGTTGTAAACGGCTACGGCGAGGTTGCGCTTGGCCTGGTCCTGACCAATCACATAGTCATCGAGATATTTCTTTATTTCCTTCGGCTTGGGCACTTTCTTGAGTTGGAAAGGCTTACTGCCTTTCCCCTCATTACCAAGCAAACCTGTGGAAAGCACTATCTCGTGTGCCTGCTCCGCACAACTCTCGCAAATGAAACCATTCAGCCCCGTGATGAGCAGTTTGACCTCATTTTCCGTCCTACCACAAAAACTACAAACTTTCTTTGCCACCTTATTATATATTAAGAGAACAAAACTCTTTAATTCTACTTCTTTTTCACTAACACTGCGTCAATCATGCCATACTCCTTGGCTTCCTCGGCGGTCATCCAGTAGTTACGGTCACTGTCTTGCCATACTTTCTCGTAAGGCGTGTGAGAGTGCTCACTGATAATGGTGTAGAGTTCCTTCTTGAACTTCTGAATTTCCTTCACCTCAATCTCCATGTCAGAAGCCTGACCCTGCACGCCGCCAAGAGGCTGATGAATCATCACGCGACTGTGAGTAAGTGCCGAACGCTTGCCTTCCTGACCTGCAACCAACAATACAGCAGCCATCGAAGCGGCCATGCCCGTACAAATCGTTGCCACGTCGCTGGAGATGAACTGCATGGTGTCGTAAATGCCCAACCCGGCCGTGACGCTTCCACCAGGCGAGTTAATATAAATAGAGATGTCTTTACCGGGGTCTACCGAGTCCAGATAGAGAAGCTGGGCCTGTAAGGTGTTGGCGGTATAGTCGTCAATCTGCGTGCCAAGAAAGATGATACGGTCCATCATCAGACGCGAGAACACGTCCATCTGCGTCACGTTGAGCTGCCTTTCCTCAAGAATATAGGGATTCAGATATTGCGACTGAACTTTCATCACATCGTCGAGCGCCATTGCGCTAAGCCCCAAATGCTTGGTTGCGTATTTTCTAAAATCATTCATAATATTTACCTCACTTTTTAATAGTTCGTTTTCTCTTTTCACATATTAATATTCACGAAAAAAAGGTTATCCGCCTTTTTCCTTATACAAAGATAAGAAAAAAAACGGATAACCCCTTAGGTTGGAGTGTTTTTTTTTCAAAAAAAATGTTATTTCTCCTCCATCATCTTATTAAACTCGTCCAGAGTCACCTCTTTCGGGTTCAGTTTTACCACACCTTTCATCACTTCGGTGAGCTTGCGGTCGATGGAACGGTCAACCAAATTGTCCACATACTCCTTCTTCTTGAGCATGTCGTTGGCGTAGTTCTCCAAGTACTCATCGGGCACGTTGTTCATGCCATACTGAGCGAACTGGGCGCGGGCGGCTTCCTTGGCTACCTCCTTAATGTCGGCATCTTCCACCTTAATATTATTATCGCGCACGAGCTGCTCCTTGATGAGGTGCCATGTCAGTTCTTTCACGCTCAGGTCGTAATTCTTCTCCACAAACTCCTCGCCCTTGTCTTTGTTGTTCTGCAGCATGATGCGCTTCAGCAAGGCATCGGGATAAGTCAGCTTTCCGACTTTCTTCTCGCAGTGGGCACGAAGGTCGAAAATGAATCTGAAGTCGCTGTCGACAGCAAACTGTGCCTTCATTCCCTCAGCAATTCTTTCGCGGAACTCTTTCTCGTCCTTAACGACGGCCTTACCGAACACCTGGTCGAACAGATCCTGATTCACGTCAGCCTTAACATAACGGCTGATTTCGGTAATCTGGAAGCTGAAATCGGCAGTGATGTTCTCAGCCTCTTCGCGGCTGATCTTCAGCAGCGAACTGATTTCGCCATTGTTCTCGGGATATGCCTTCTTGGGATTGAAGGTGATGATGTCGCCCAGCTTGCAGCCCTCGAAGAGCTTCTTCTGGTCGTCAACCTTAATATAGTTAGGCAGCATGATGGCAGCCTCAACGGTGATTCCGCCTTCCTTGGTGTTACCGTCGGCATCGAGTTCGCGCAGGTCACCCTTCAGCATGTCGTTGTCCTCGTATTTCTCCACCTTGTCATAGTGGCCACTGCGGCTGGCATACATCTCCACCTGCTGGTCAATCAGCTTGTCGTCGACCTTGATGGTATAATAGTCAACCTTGTCGTGACCGTTCAACTTGATTTCGAATTCGGGAGCCACGGCAATGTCGAAGACAAATGTGTAGGGAGCGTCCTTTTCCACATCCACGGGCTGCTGCTTCTCAGATGGCAGGGGGTCGCCCAGCATCTGTATCTTGTTCTCCTGGACATACTTGTAGATTTCCTGACCTACCAGTTTGTTAATCTCGTCCACTTTCACGCTGGTACCCACCTGACGGCGAATCATGCCCATGGGCACCTGTCCGGGACGGAATCCAGGAATATTAGCCTTCTTACGATAATTCTTCAGTGTTTTCTCAACATTCTCCTTGAAGTCTGCTTCCTCAACGGTGATGGTCATCAGGCCGTTCACCTTGTCGGGATTCTCGAATGTAACTTTCATCTTGTTGTCTAAAAAATATTAATTGATAAATTCTGCTTTCAGTTTACGAATCTGTCGACGATTCGCTAACGGGGATGCAAAGGTAGCAAGATTTTTGCTAATTACATTATATAATGTGGAAAAATTTGTTTTTTTAACCTAAAGCGGCGCTCGTCCGCCAGCCTATTCCTGCTCCTGGGCTTCCTGTTGCTCCTTCATTCGCTTTTCCTCGTCGATGAGCTGGAAGTCTTTCTTGCGCAACTCGAAATTACGACCCAGGTATTTCTCTTTCACGATAGGATTCTCGGCCAGTTCCTCGGGAGTTCCCTTGAAGAGGATGCGTCCTTCGAAGAGCAGATAGGCGCGGTCGGTGATGGAAAGCGTCTCATGAACGTTATGGTCGGTGATGAGGATGCCGATGTTTCGATACTTCAGCTGCCACACGATATGCTGAATGTCTTCCACGGCAATGGGGTCCACGCCGGCAAACGGTTCATCGAGCATAATGAACTTCGGGTCGATGGCAAGACAGCGGGCAATCTCCGTACGACGGCGCTCACCACCCGACAGACGGTCGCCAAGGTTCTTGCGCACCTTCTCCAGGCGCAGTTCGCGAATCAGGCTTTCCAACTTCTGCAGCTGGTACTCGCGGGGGCGTTTCGTCATTTCCAATACGGCCATAATATTGTCTTCCACGCTGAGTTTGCGGAACACTGAAGCCTCTTGCGGGAGATAACCCACACCGGCACGGGCACGCTTGTAAACGGGATAGGAAGTGATTTCCTGGTCATCGAGGTAAATATGACCGGCATTGGGAATGATGAGTCCCGTCGTCATATAGAACGAGGTTGTCTTACCGGCACCATTGGGGCCGAGCAGACCCACAATCTCGCCCTGCCTGACATTGATGCTGACATCATTCACCACGGTTCGCTTACCGTATCGCTTGACCAGTCCTTCCGTGCGCAGCGTCATACTGCCCTCGGTCTTCGTAAATTTTTCGCTTTCGTTCAACAATGCGTCTTCCATTTTCACTTATTTTGGTTGCAAAGGTAGTGCAAATGAGTGGAAAAACAAAATTTATTTTGATTTTTCCCGAATGCAGCCTACCTTCATGACTTTCAAAGGCATAAAGGTAGTGCAAAATTTCGATTAAGCGAAAAGAAAGTAAATGTATTTGCTTTCTTGAGCGAAAGAAATTTATCCAAATGAGTGGAAAAACAAAATTTATTTTGATATATCCAAATAATTAAGTATTTTTGCACACATGATTATCTACAAGTATCTCACATCGCTGGGCAGCTACATCATCCTGATGGGGCGCACATTCTCGAAACCCGAACGGTTCAGAATGTTCTGGAAGCAATATATCAAGGAGATGGCCCAACTGGGTGTCGATTCCATCGGCATCGTTCTGCTCATCTCATTCTTCATCGGTGCGGTTATCTGCATCCAAATGAAACTCAACATCCAAAGTCCGTGGATGCCACGCTGGGTATCCGGATACACCACCCGCGAAATCATGCTGCTCGAGTTCTCCAGCAGTATCATGTGTTTGATTCTTGCCGGAAAAGTGGGGTCAAACATTGCCTCCGAGCTTGGAACCATGCGCGTCACCCAGCAGATTGATGCGCTCGACATCATGGGCGTCAACTCAGCGTCGTATCTGATACTGCCAAAAATAACGGGACTCATCACAATGATGCCCTTCCTGGTTATCTTCTCGTCTGCCCTGGGCATCCTGGGTGCCTATGCCACAGCTTACATCGGACACGTGCTTTCGCCCGACGACCTGACGCTCGGACTGCAACACGCATTCAACTCGTGGTTCGTATGGATGAGTATCATCAAGAGTCTGTTCTTTGCCTTCATCATAGCCAGCGTGTCGTCGTATTTCGGCTATACCGTAGAAGGCGGCTCGGTGGAAGTGGGCAAGGCCTCAACCACAGCCGTGGTGAACTCTTCTGTCCTTATTCTCTGTTCCGACGTATTCTTAACACAACTGCTGTCATGATCGAAATCAAACACCTCTATAAAAGTTTCGAGGACAAAGAAGTCCTGCACGACATCAACGCTGAGTTCGAAAACGGAAAGACCAATCTGATTATCGGCCAGAGCGGAAGCGGTAAGACGGTGCTGATGAAGAATATTGTGGGATTGCTGGACCCCACGAAGGGCGAGATTCTCTACGACGGACGCGACTTCGTGACCATGAGCAAGAACGAGAAAGTGATGCTGCGCCGCGAGATGGGCATGATTTTCCAGAGTGCCGCGCTGTTCGACTCCATTTCGGTACTGGAGAACGTGATGTTCCCGCTCGACATGTTTTCGCCGATGAACTACCGCGAAAGGGTAAGGCGCGCCCAGGACTGTCTCGACCGAGTGAACCTCATCGAAGCCCAGAACAAGTTCCCAGGCGAGATTTCAGGCGGCATGCAGAAGCGCGTGGCTATTGCGCGTGCCATTGCGCTCAACCCGAAATATCTGTTCTGCGACGAGCCGAACAGCGGACTCGACCCCAAGACGTCGCTGGTTATCGACGACCTGCTGCACTCCATCACCGTGGAATACAACACCACCACCATCATCAACACCCACGACATGAACTCTGTGATGGGCATTGGCGAGAATATTATCTTCATCTACAAGGGAACGGCTGCATGGACCGGTAACAAGAACCAGATTATGACCTCCACCAACCAGAAGCTCAACGACTTCATTTTCGCTTCCGACCTGTTCAAGAAAGTGAAGGAAGAGGAAATGAAAGACAAAAAGGAAAGATAGGGATTTGCCTACTTCATCAGCCATTTTCCGTCGCGCTTGACCATCGGCACGACCACCTCCTCAACAGTACTGTCGCCGTAGCAGAACATCAGGAACGCCTGAGCTGCCGTGCCGGCAGAGTCGTTCACGCAGTTCACCACCTCTACCCTCTTGATGCCCTGATGCTCCTCCTGTTGTTGTCCCATGAACATCTTGGCATTGGCCACCAGCTGAAGGCGATAGCTGTCGGGGATTCTCTCCGGCATATTCATTCCATCTACAAAGCGGTCGGGCTTTCCGCCAAGCAGCTGGTCGTAGTAGCCTTTAGCCGCGTTGGCCGCCGCGAAGTCTGCCTTTTTGGCCTGCGAGCACGACAACACGAGGGTCAGCACCCCCAGGGGGAGGACCCGCATGATTGTCTTGTAAACCCACTTGACAGAAAACCTCATTTCCAATTGATTGAATATCAGCGCCGAAAGACCGGTCGTCTGGAATTATTTTTGACGGATGAACACATTTATCGGCGACCCCGTCAGCGTCCAGTTCTCACGGATCTGATTCTCCAGGAAGCGCTTGTAGGGTTCCTTGACATACTGCGGAAGGTTTGCGTAGAACACGAAAGTAGGAATCTTCGTGTCGGGTACCTGCGAGATATACTTTATCTTGATATACTTGCCCTTGATCGATGGCGGCGGCGTCATCTCAATGATGGGCAGCAGCACCTCGTTCAACTTCGACGTTCCAATCTTGATCTTACGGTTCAGATACACCTGCTTGGCCGTCTCGAGCACGCGGAAAATGCGCTGTTTGGTCAGTGCCGAGGCAAAGATGATGGGGAAATCCTTGAAGGGGGCGAAATGTTCGCGGATGGTATCCTCAAAATAGGTGATGGCCTTCTGACTCTTGTCTTCCGCCAGATCCCATTTGTTCACCACAACCACCAACGATTTCTGGTTTTTCTGAATCAGCTGGAAGATGTTCATATCCTGCGACTCAATGCCACGGGTGGCGTCGAGCATCAGGATGCACACGTCGCTGTTCTCGATGGCGCGGATGCTTCGCATCACAGAATAGAATTCCAGGTCCTCGCTCACCTTGTTCTTGCGACGGATTCCGGCCGTATCGACCAGGTAGAAATCGAATCCGAACTTGTCGAAACGGGTATAGATAGAATCGCGCGTGGTGCCGGCAATATCGGTCACGATATGACGGTCTTCACCGATGAAAGCGTTGATTATTGAACTTTTTCCCACATTCGGACGGCCCACCACGGCAAAGCGCGGTATGCCCTCCTCAATCACCTCGCGGCTCTTCTCAGGCAGTTTCTCCAGCACGAGGTCGAGCAGCTCGCCGGTTCCCGAACCCGTGGCAGCGCTTACGCAGACGGGATCGCCGAGGCCCAGCCTGTAGAATTCGCCCGAAACATAGATGCCCTCGTTGTTGTCCACCTTGTTCACCACAAGGATAACGGGCAGTTTCGTGCGGCGAAGAATCTTGGCCACATCGCTATCCCAGTCGGTCAGTCCGTTCTGGGCATCAACCAAGAACAGCAACAGGTCGGCCTCTTCGGTGGCCACCATCACCTGCTTGCGGATTTCCTCCTCAAAAATATCGTCAGAATTAACCACCCAGCCGCCGGTATCCACCACCGAGAACTCACGGCCGCACCAGTCGCAATGTCCGTACTGGCGGTCGCGCGTAGTGCCAGCCTCATCGCTGACGATGGCCTGACGGGTCTTGGTCAGGCGGTTGAATAAAGTCGACTTTCCCACATTGGGACGTCCCACAATGGCTACTAAATTTCCCATAATCAGTTATTTTGGTGACAAAGTTAGTGTAAATGAGTGGAAAAACCAAATTATTTTGGATTTTTCCCGAAGAGAACTACTCTCTTTCAGAACCTGAGCAACCCCACGAGTTGCTCGAGATAACGGCGGTCGGTATCGTCGAAAGTGCCGAGTTCACGGCTGTCGATATCGAGCACGGCCCATACTTTTCCAGAAGCATCACGGACTGGAACGACGATTTCTGAACGGCTTTCCGAACTGCAGGCAATATGTCCGGGGAACTGTTCCACATCGGGAACCACGATGGTCTCTCCCCTATCCCAGGCCGTTCCGCAGACGCCACGCCCACGAGCAATGTGCATACAAGCCACTGTTCCCTGGAAAGGACCCAGTCGGAGTTCGTTGCCACTTACCACATAGAAGCCCGTCCAGAAGAATCCCATGGCATAATGAAGTGCCGCGGCCACGTTGGCCATCACGCTCACGCGGTCGTCTTCGCCTTCAATGAGGGCCGCCACCTGCGGCAACAGTTCCTCGTATTTCTTTTCCTTGCCGTTCATCGGGATATCCTTTTCAGCCTTTAATCAGTTTATTCTATTTCTCCATCAGCTCGAAGCGGAACTTCTTGCCCTTCGAATTGGTGAAGGTTCCTTCGTATCCCCCGCCACGACACTCATACTGGCCATCGAACGTGCCGGTATGGTTCCCGTTGGCTGTATATTCTTTCAGCACGACATGCATCGAGCCCTTGGCATTAATGGCCTCGTTGCTCACCAACTTCAGTGTGAACACCGAGTTGGGACGGTCGTTATAATAATAGCGCCCCACTTCTTCGCCTGCCGTAAACACGCTGGCGTCCATGAAGAAGGTGATGGCATAGGGACCGATGTGACCATCAAACTGCGGCAGCGATTTCCCTTCTCCTGCTTCCTCTTCGGCCATCTCCCGTCCTATATTACGCTGTTCCAGCTGCAGCCACACGCTGGCTGCCGCCTCTCCGCCCATGCCGTCGACCTGCGTGATATACATCCGTCCGGCCTTGCTCTTCACAGTAAAGTAAAGCGTCTGCGTATCGCGCAGCCACGTGTCACCCCAATAGAACACGGTCTGTTCCTTCACTATGCGGCCGTCGTCGGCAACCTCGGGAGCCTTCGACCTGGCCGACGGCTTGATCATATCACTGTCATCGGTGGCCGACAGCAACCACGAGGCATACTTATGTTCGCTTGAAGAGGCTGAATCGGCTAGGCATTTGAGCACTGCCGGAGCCAGATACTGCTCCAGCACCGCATCGTCCCACCGGCCGGTTTCCATCGACATGCATGAATAGAACTTCTCCACGAAAGCCACGGCCTTGGCTCCGCTCACTGGCTGCCAGTCGTCGTGCACGGCGGCCACGCTTATCTGCTGGAATCCAGCAAGCATGAAAAGGAAAAGGACGATTCTTCTTACCATCTTCGCGTTATTCGGGATTATAGCCAAAATTGTTGAGTTCCTTTTGCGACGAACGCCAGTCCTTGTCCACCTTCACGTAGGTCTCCAGGAAGATGCGCTTGTCGAAGAAACGCTCCAGTGCCTTCCGGCTCTCCATGCCCACCTTCTTCAGCGCCACGCCCTGATGACCGATGATGATTCCCTTCTGCGAGTCGCGCTCCACATAGATGATGGCACGGATGTTGATGCTCTTCTCCGTCTCCTTGAAACTCTCCACCACCACTTCCACGGAATAAGGGATTTCCTTGTCGTAGTAGAGCAAAATCTTCTCGCGGATAATCTCAGAAACGAAGAAACGGGCCGGCTTGTCGGTCAGCTGTTCTTTGTCAAAGTAGGCCGGACTCTCGGGCAGCAGCTCCTTGATGCGCTTCAGCAGCATGTCCACGCCGAACTTATTCTTTGCCGAAATGGGCAGAATCTCGGCATTGGGGAGCAACGTGTGCCACTTCTCAACAATCGTGTTCAGCAACTGTTGGGTGTTGGGTGCTGGGTGTTGGGTGTTGGATGCTGGGTGTTGGGTGTTGGCTGATTGCTTTCCACCATCACCTAACACCGAACACCTATCACCCAAACTATCAATCTTATTGATCAGCAAAATGACGGGAATCGTCATCTTCTGCACCTTCTCCAGGAAATCCATGTTCTTCTCGGGATTCTCAACCACGTCGGTCACGTAGAGCAGCACATCGGCATCGGCCAGCGCACTCTCAGAAAATGCCAGCATCGACTCCTGCAGCTTGTAGTTGG
Organism: Prevotella sp.; assembly: GCA_017508965.1. GTDB lineage: Bacteria > Bacteroidota > Bacteroidia > Bacteroidales > Bacteroidaceae > Prevotella. Next base: position 24,002 of record JAFWQT010000134.1, read on the forward strand.
GTTTCAGCACGCCGGGCGTGTCGGAAAACACAATCTGCATGTCGTCGGTGTTCACAATGCCCATGATACGATGGCGGGTGGTCTGTGCCTTGAAGGTGGCAATAGAGATGCGCTCGCCCACCAGCTGGTTCATGAGCGTCGACTTTCCCACATTGGGATTACCCACAATATTTACGAATCCTGCCTTATGCATGTTCTTTGAATGTTAAAAAGCAGATTACGCAGACCACACAGATTTTCGTGAATCCTAATCGTCTGTGCAATCTGCGTAATCTGCTATACAGTAATTACTTTCCGTCGTAAGCCCACTTCAGGTACGATGCTCCGTGAACGAAGCCTGCACCGAAAGCGGTCAGAATCAGATTGTCACCCTTGCGGAGCTGATTTTCATACTCCCAGAGAGCCAGCGGGATGGTGGCTGCCGAAGTGTTTCCGAAGTGCTCGATGTTGAGCATCACCTTGTCCATGCTCAGCTCAAGCCGCTTGGCAACGGCTTCGATGATACGGATGTTGGCCTGATGGGGAACAACGAAGCGGATATTGGAACTGTCCAGACCGTTACGCTCGGCAATGAGCGCGCAGTCGTCGCTCATCTTCGTCACGGCATAGCGGAACACCGTGCGTCCCTCCTGATAGAGGTAATGCAGACGATGGTCCACCGTGAAATGGTTCGGAGGACAAACCGAGCCGCCCGCCTTCATGTGAAGGAACGGAAGTCCCTTGCCGTCGGTACGCAGGTAACTGTCAAGCACGCCGATATTCTCTTCCTCGGTAGCTTCCAGCAGCACGGCTGCGGCGCCGTCACCGAAGAGGGGACACGTCTGGCGGTCCTGATAGTCAACTATCGACGACATCTTGTCGGCACCAATCACGATGATTTTCTTGTATCGTCCGCTCTGAATCAATCCCGTAGCAACCTCAAGCGTGTAGAGAAATCCACAGCAGGCTGCCCAGAAATCGAACGCGAACGCATTCTTCAAGCCAACCTTTCCCACCACGATAGAGGCCGTGCTGGGAAACTTATAGTCTGCCGTAGAGGTCGCTACAATCAGTGCATCAATACTGTCTGGATCGACTCCGGTCTTTTGGATGAGCTGTTTGGCAGCCTTGCGCGCCATATAGCTCGTGCCAAGACCTTCCTCATTCAGAATTCGGCGCTCTTTGATGCCGACACGCGACATAATCCACTCGTCGTTGGTTTCAACCATCCTCGACAGTTCATCATTATTCAGAACATAGTCGGGGACATAGCCTCCAACCCCCGTGATTATTGCGTTAATCCTGCTCATTATTCAGCAGCTTCGTCCATTACGATAGCAATCTTACCACGATAGTAGCCGCAAGTGGGGCATACGGTGTGGTAAATGTGGTATGCACCACAGTTGGGGCATACTGCCAGCGTGGGAGCTACTGCCTTGTCGTGAGTTCTACGCTTAAGTGTACGAGTCTTTGACTGTCTTCTTTTAGGATGTGCCATAATTCTATTAAATTATTTAATTGTTACGTTTTTACTGTTTTTACCTTTTTACTCTTTTACTTTTTTTAATTTTCTAAGAGCCTCCCAGCGTGGGTCAATCACCTCAGCGCCTTCCTCATCACTGCTTCGGGCAGCCGAATGCTCTTCCAGAGCTTCTATCATAGCAGCGTTACACATGCCAGGTTCGTGAACGTGCCTGATGGGAATGGCCAGGGCTATGAACTCGTAGATGAACCATGCGACGTCGAGTATTCCCTCGTTCTCGTCGATAGTCACCAGGTCATCATCCTCACTATACTCAGCTCCCAGCTTCACTGCCAGACGATTGTCGGTCTCTATGGGCTGCGACATTTCGTCAAGACAGCGGTCACAGGGAATGATTACTGTGCCCTCGGTATGAAACAAGAGTTCAAAAAAGCCGCTCTGCTTGCGTATAGCCAGCGACACATGCACACGACCCTTGCTTATCTCAGGACCGTCTACAGCCCTGAAGTAAGCATCGTCAAGGTCGAATTCCAAGACTTTCGCGTCTTCTTTCAGACCTTTCAAATCTATCTTTAAGGACTCTAAACTACACATAATCTATCCGTGTGAAGACGTGACTTGTCCACACTTTGGGGTGCAAAGGTACAAAGAAGTGAGCAAAAAACAAAGAATTTTCCAAAGAAATTAAACCACGACTTCTTTTTTCAGCATTGAAAATCAGCATTTTCGCACACTATGCCCCGCCGTGTGCAAAAATCCCGAATAAAACGCAATCCGTCCACTACCGCATCTGAAGTCCCCTCCCATCGTAGGGGAGGGGCAAGGGGTAGGGTCAGTATTTAGAAAACGAGGCTGATAACTAACATTACACTCCCCACCCCTACCCTCTCCCCTTCAGGGGCGAGGAGTTAGTTACCCTTTGAGGGTTAACTGCTTTATCATTGCCTAAAAAATGGCTATTGGCAGCATCAAAATCAAATAAAGTCCAGAAGAAAAGTAATTTAGTCTAAATTGCAAAGTAATTTAGTCTAATTTACTGAGCAATTTAGACTAAATTACTTTGCATGTAATAATTAACTCCCACAGACCGATTTTGGGCAAATTGTAATGTAAAGAGGCAAATAATTTATCAATTATCAATTGGGAATCATCTTTTTTCGAGATTTTGATTGGTTATTCCGTTTTTTTTCTTAATTTTGCGCCTCGACACAATCATAATATTAAAATATGTCAAATAACAATTCATCCGTAGGATCAAAAATCAAGGCAATCAGAGAATCAAAGAATCTCTCTATTGAAGAAATTTCAGAAAGCAGCGGCCTTTCCAAAGAACAGATTATCTCTATTGAGGAAGGACAGAACCTGCCATCGCTGGGTCCGCTCATCAAGATCGCACGCGCATTGGGCGTAAGGCTGGGCACCTTCATGGACGACAACGACGCGCTGGGGCCCGTTGTGTGCCGTGCCGCCGACCGTGAGCGCGCCAGCAGCATCAGTTTCTCGAACGGAGCCACCGATGCCCGCAAGCACATGGAGTATCACCCGTTGGCACAGCAGAAGGCCGGCCGCCACATGGAGCCGTTCGTCATCGACATCAATCCCGAAGAGAGTCCCGATTTCCAGCTCTCGGCCCACGAGGGTGAGGAATTCATCTACGTGATGCAGGGCGAGGTGGAGATTGTGTATGGCAAGGAGAAATATACGCTGAAAGAGGGCGACTCCATCTTCTACGACTCTATCGTGAAGCACCACGTGCACGGTGCTCCAGGAAAGTCGGCCAAGATTCTCGCAGTGGTCTATATTCCATTCTAAAAAAGAGACTCTCCCCCTGCCCCTCCCTGGAGGGAGGGGAGTAGATACTTTTGTTATGAGCTACAAGACGGCCTCGCCTGACAGATATGGACTGCTCAAAGGGTATGCCCGTGAGAACAGAAAGAACGCGACCTTGGCAGAATCTGTTCTATGGGAACACTTGAGGAAGAATTCTTTTGGGCAAAAGTTTCTGCGTCAGCATATCATAGGCGATTATATAGTTGACTTTGTTTCGCAACTTGGCGATCTTGTAATTGAGGTTGACGGTGGTTACCATTCTGAACCTAGACAACAGGCCGATGATGAACTCAGAGAGAAAGAACTTGAAAAAATGGGATATCATGTGATTCGCTTCACAAATGAAGATGTTCTTAATAATATTAATAATGTAATTGACCAAATAGAAAGTTATTTCAATGGATGAGAAATATATAAATAACCAGTCCTCTACTCCCCTCCCTCACAGGGAGGGGGCGGGGGAGAGTCTCCGTTATGACATGGCGGGGCGTCCGCTGCCTGACAGGACATATCCTGCCGAGACGGGTTCGGAAGGCTATACGCTACATGAGCGTACGCTCGGCCAGTGGCTGGAATACTGGGCCGAGACGACGCCCGACAAGGAGTATATCGTGTACAGCGACCGCGACCTGCGCTTCACATGGTCGAAGTTCAACGAGCGCGTGGACAACCTGGCCAAGGGCCTGATTGCCATCGGCGTGAAGCGAGGCTCGAACGTGGGCATCTGGGCAACGAACGTGCCCGACTGGCTCACCTTCCTTTATGCCACGGCAAAGATCGGCGCCGTGCTGGTGACGGTGAACACCAACTACAAGCAGAACGAGCTGGAGTTTCTGTGCAAGGACTCCGACATGGAAGTGCTCTGCATCACCGACGGCACCTGGGACTGTAACTATGTGGACATGACCTACACCATGCTGCCCGAACTGAAGACCTGCGAGCGCGGCCATCTGAACAGCGAGCGCTTCCCCTATCTGAAGAGCGTGGTCTACATTGGCATGGAAAAGTATCGCGGCATGTACAATACCGCCGAACTGCTGCTGCTGGGACAGAACATCGAGGACGAGACGCTTCTGGAGATGAAGAGCAAGGTGACCTGCCACGATGTATGCAACATGCAGTACACCAGCGGTACCACAGGATTCCCGAAGGGCGTGATGCTGACACACTACGGCATTGCCAACGACGGCTATTTCACGGGCGAGAACATGGGATTCACGCAAGACGACAAGCTCTGCGTCTGTGTTCCCTTGTTCCACTGCTTCGGCGTAGTGCTGGCCACGATGAACTGTCTGACGCACGGCTGCACCGAGGTGATGGTCGAGAAGTTCGACCCGCTGGTGGTGCTGGCCTCCATCCATAAAGAAAGGTGTACGGCGGTATATGGTGTGCCCACCATGTTCATTGCTGAGCTGAACCATCCCATGTTCTCTATGTTCGACCTGACCTGTCTGCGCACAGGCATCATGGCGGGCAGCCTCTGTCCGGTGGAACTGATGAAGCAGGTGTCGGAGAAGATGTATATGACTATCACGAGCGTTTACGGACTGACGGAGTCGTCGCCCGGCATGACGCAGACTTGCCTGAACGATACATTCGAGCAGCGCTGCACGACGGTTGGCCGCGACTTCCCCTTTGTAGACGTGAAAGTGCTCGACCCCGAGACCGGCGAGGAATGTCCCGTAGGCGTGCAGGGCGAGATGTGCTGCAAGGGCTTCAACGTGATGAAGGGCTACTATAAGAATCCAGAAGCCACGGCGGAGGTCATCGACAAGAACGGCTATCTGCACTCGGGCGACCTGGGCGTAAAGGACGAACAGGGATTCTATAAGATTACAGGCCGCATCAAAGACATGATTATCCGCGGCGGCGAGAACATCTATCCGCGCGAAATCGAGGAGTTCCTCTACCACATGCCCGGCATACGCGACGTACAGGTGGCTGCCGTGCCGTCGAAGAAGTATGGCGAGGCCGTGGGGGCCTTCATCATCCTCGAAGAGGGGGCCAAGATGACTGCCGAGGACGTGCAGCTGTTCTGCCGCGGGAAGATAGCCCGCTACAAGATTCCGAAATACGTATTCTTCATCGACCAGTTCCCGCTGACGGGTTCTGGCAAAATCCAGAAGTTCAAGCTGAAGGAAATGAGCCTGAAACTCTGCGAGGAACAAGGTATCGAGGTTATTTGACAGGATAAAAGAAAAAGAAGCGCGGCTGAAGTTTGTTTCAGCCGCGCTTCTTTTTATAATCATTCATCGAGAGAGAGTTATTTTTTCATGGTGATTTCTATCGCTCCCTGCTTGCCATTGGCTGCATTGCCGTAAATAGCCTTCACCTTGGCCTTGTCCTTGATGACAGTTATCGACTGAATCTTCTCTGGGGAAAAATACTTGTCGATTTCGCTTTCCGGTACTTCCTTCCCGTCAACGACAAGTAGCAGGTTCTTCACTTTCAGCGCCAGGTCTTTCTCAATTGTTTCCTTGACAGCTTTGTTATTGACCGTGTTGTCGGTATTGACATTGTCGTCTTTCGCCTTGTTGGTTTCGCCTCCGGTCAGCTTAAAAGATATGGGAACGGTGTATTTCACGCGCACGGGCTTCCCGTTTTGTCGGCCTGGTGTCCAGTTGGGCATGGCATTCACTATCCTGAGGGCTTCGGCATCCAGCGCGGGCGACACCGACTTGACGATATGAGCGTCTGTGATGCTGCCGTCTTTCTCCACTACGAACTGTGCAATCACACGGCCTTCCTGCTTGGCATCGAAAGCCTCTTTCGGGTATTTCATGTTCTTATAGAAGAAATCCATCATGGCTGGCATGCCGCCAGGATAGACGGGCATCTCTTCAACCACGTCGAAAGCATCGCTGCCCGGGCTCTTCGACGAGGATGGACCGTCATAGGCAATGACGAAATGCAGGTTTGAGGCATTCTGCTCGGTCACCTGCAGGCTTCCAATCTCGCAGTCTATCATAAACACATCAATCCACGAACCTACAGGAACATTGTCGATATGGAATTTGCCATCGACATCGGTCACTGCGCCGATTTTCGTTCCGCGAACAGTTACGGCAACGCCGACAATCGGATTCCCGTCTTCCTTCTGCACGACGACGCCCTTCACGCTGACAGTCTTAGCTTGTTCATCCGCAACCTCCTGTTTCTCAGCAGTCTGCTGTTCAGCAGCAGTCTCGACGCCCGCCACATCTGCCTTTGCCTTTTCCACTACGGCCTGGCTCTCGGTTTCCACCTGCTCGGCCACGCGCTCCACATCAGGGTTGGCAAAGGCCACCACGGCCAATGCCGCCATGGGCAGGGCAACAAGCACTTTCGCCTTCTGCCATGGACTTGATTTCTTTGTTGTCATCATTGTGATTCTCTTTTTTAATGATTGGTGATTAAGATTGTTTGCCATGGAGAACAGGCGTTCGCCCACGGACTTTCTTATAAGCAGCAACTGGTACTGCTTGGCGTCGACTCCTCTGTTTATGACGGCCTCGTCGGCCTCGAACTCGTGCACATTCTGCAATTCGCGCTTCAATAGCCAGGCAGCGGGATTCCACCACTGGAAGATGATGAGCAGATTGCAGACGGCCACGTCCCACGAATGCCCCAGACGGATATGGGCCAGCTCGTGCGTCAGTATCTCACGGGGATTTTCCCGGAAGTCCTTCTCTGAGAGCACCACATGGCGAAACCATGAGAAGGGGGCAATCTCGTTTTTCATCACGACCACCCGAACGCCGTGCTGCGACACTCCGGCCTGTTCTGCCGTGAGCGGTGTTCCACGGCGAATCAGCCTGTACAGTCTGACTACCGAGACCACCTCGCGCAGGAAAAACACTGCTATACCTATTATATATATAATAAAGAGCAACTGAATGGCCGAAAGACCCTCCTGCGTGTCATCGTTCACAACCTCTGCCGAAGCGATGATCGACTCCAGCGAAATCATGCCCTCGGCAATAGCTGTGGGCTCGGCGGTGGTAACTTTCAGCCACGGCAGCAATATTGAGACCACCATTACCAGCAGCAAGACCCACCGGTTGAACGTGTGGAAAGTATCCTTGCTCAGCAGCAGCTTAAACACCAGATAGAAGGCTATCAGGCAGAAGGCCACCTTCAGACTATAGATAAAAAACAGTCCCATATCTGTCGTGAATGATTTTAAGGTTATTGATTCTCAACCATTTTGATGAGTTCCTTCAGCTCGTCGAGCGAAATCTTCTCATCTTTTACCAGTGTGTTGACCACGCCGAGATAGTCTTTGTCGAAGAACTTGTCCACCACGTCCTTCAGCGAATTCTTGCGATAGCCGTCCTTCGTCACTTTGGCGAAATAGCGGAAATTGCGGGGCGAGAGTGCCTTGTGTGCCACAAACCCTTTCTCCTCGAGTATTTTCACCAGCGTGCTGAGCGTGTTCACATGCGGCCTGGGTTCTTCGTAGAGTGCATGCAACTCGCTGATTTTCATTTCACCATTCTGCCAAAAATGGTTCATGATTTCTTCTTCTTTTGTTGTCAGGGATTTCATATTATTTTGCCTTTCGTTTGATTTCTGAAGCAAAATAACTAAAACATTTCGTTATCTTCCCTTGCTTTTCCGTTAACGAAACTTAAACGGTGTTGTTTTTAACGAATATAATTAGTTATCCGAACAATTTTAACGAATATAATTAGTTATCCTGTCTATTTCGGAAGTTCTATACGGAAGGTGGTACCCTTCCCCACCTCGCTGCTTTTCACGTAGATATGTCCTTTGTGATATTCCTCAACAATGCGCTTAGCCAGCGAAAGGCCCAGTCCCCAGCCACGTTTCTTGGTGGTGAAACCGGGTTTGAAAACATTGCCCACATCTTTTTTACGGATGCCTTTGCCCGTGTCGCTGACCTCTATGGCCACCTTGTCGCCTTCGTCCTGCATGAAAAGGGTGATGCGCCCCGAGCCTTCCATGGCATCCACGGCATTCTTGCAGAGATTCTCGATGACCCACTCGAAGAGCGAGGCATTGATTTTCACGATGATGTCCTGCGGCGGGAACACCTTTTCCATCTTCACATTCTGCGAGGTGCGGTGGTCCATATAGTCGATGACATGGTTCATCACTTCCGTAAGACTCGAAGGAACCGGCTGCGGCAGCGAACCTATCTTTGAGAAACGGTCGGCTATCAGCTGCAGCCGCTTCACGTCCTTATCCATTTCGGGTATCAGTTCATCGTCAGGATAAGTCTCTTTCAGAATTTCCGTCCATGCCATCAGACTCGAAATCGGCGTGCCCAACTGGTGGGCGGTCTCTTTGGAAAGTCCCACCCAGACCTTGTTCTGCTCAGCGCGCTTCGAAGTGAGCAAGGCAAAAATGGCCACCACAACAAATATCATCACAACGCCCAGCTGAACGATGGGATACACGTTGAGCCGCTTGATCATGACCGACTCATCATAGCATACGTCGATATAGTCTTTCTTATCCTCCAGGAAAATACGGATATAACGCCCCGAAGCGAGCATTTCCTGGGCGCGCGCCGTGGCCATTTTCAAACTGTCCTCATAGGTCTTCCCTTCCAGTTTGATATTCCTGAAAGTCTGTACGTTACCCTGATTGTCGGTTACCACGACGGGAATGGTGTGGTTTTCATCAATCACTTTCAGCACAAGATTCAGGTCGGTATTCTCGTCGGCAAGATTCAGCGAGCGCATGGCCTCGGCCCAGACGCCCATCTTCGCACGTTCCTCCATGGCAAGGTCCTTCACCAGATAGTGGCTAACCACGAGGCTGGCCACAGCAATCACGATGGCGGAAACCACCAACAGAATCTTAACGTTGCGAATCTGGTCTGTCCAATGCATATTCTATAAACGCATCTTCAGGTCTGATATTGCCTATTGTTCCATTGTTTTTCTATGTCACGCAGGCACTTACCCGCTATAACGCCAAAACATCCTCCCCCTTGACTGCATCAAGAAGAAGGATGTATTGGATATACGATGTCGCTGTTCAATCAGAAGTTCACACCGAAGTTCAGGAACAGAGCATTGTTGTGGCCAGTAATGGCGTCGGAATCCCAGATATTGGTAATACCGAACTGATAACCAAGCTCAAGATACAGCTTGTTGTACTCAGCACCGCAACCCAGTTTGAAACCCATGTTGTTGCGATAGACGCGGTTAATGCCTTTTTCCTCCAATGAAATATTCTTCACTTTCTGATCGGCGCTCACTGCGTATGCAAAATAAGGTCCGATAAAGGGCAGCAGAGCAATCTCATCGGTTGCCTTGAAACCATATTTCACAACGAGGGGGATTTCAAGGTTGTTATGTGTAACTTCATAATCACCGTCCTTTGCACCACGCTGTGTGTAATAAAGACCTGACTCAAGGAACACGGGGGAAGATGTTGACAAACGAAGGCCAACAACACCACCCAAAGTCAGACCAACCTTTGTTCCTACCGATAAGTCGCCCGAGATAGAAGCCAACGTTCCACCAAAACGGACACCATAGTAAACATTCTCCTTGTCGAGATCAAAGCCACCACTGCTGTACTGGCCAAAGCTCGATACAGAACAGAAAAGCGCAATAATTGCTACTAAAAATTTCTTCATACTCTTTACTGTTTAATGATTAATTACCTAATTTCAAATCTGCATAATCAGGGAATAACCCCTATTAAATTTCCCAGCTAAGACTGGTTAGTGAGTGCAAAGTAACACTTTTTTTTGCAATAATCAAAACTATTTGCAAAAAAACTTACAGCAATAAACGAAAAAGCCCCAAGTTCCAAAGGAATCTGGGGCTTTTGTTTAAAAAAGAAGGCAGCTACCTACTCTCCCGCATTGCATTGCAGTACCATCGGCGATGGCGGGCTTAACTTCTCTGTTCGGGATGGGAAGAGGTGGGACCCCG
>JAFWQT010000135.1 GCA_017508965.1 Prevotella sp.
CGAAAAGAAAAAACTTTTTCATCGTTATTAATAATTCTTTAATACTTAAATTGAAAATGAGTTCACCCACGGTCACATATCCCGCGTGAAGAGGGCCCGGTAATCCGCCGGTGTCATGCCTGCAACATCCATGATGCGGCGCTGCAGGGTTCGCACATGGTTGAAACCCGAAGCCTCTGAAATGGCAGCAATGCTGTAATTGGGTTGCGTGCGCAGCAGTCGCATGGCGTTCATCGTGCGCAGGTTATCGATGTAAGCCTCGGGCGTGCGGTAGATAGACTTGTTGCGGAAAAGCCGTGCCAGGCGCTCCTGACTGATGCCGAGCAATTCGGCCAACTGCTTGCTGTCGAAATCAGGGTTCAGGTGCCAGCGCTTCTCTTCGAGCTTCAGATCTATCAAGGCCATCAGCTGACTGTCGTCCTGCAGGTCGGCATTGCGCTGCCGCTCTATATTCTCCAGCATCAACATCCGTGCCACATCAGCACGGCGGCGCATCTCCACATCTTCCTCCAAACGCTCGCTCAGGTCGAGGTTACGGCTCACCAGTCGTATCATTTCCGACTGCAGTCGCGCATTGTCGGCTCTCAGGCGCTCTATCTCGGCCTGCATCTGCTTAATCTCTTTTTCCGTCATAGCGTCGGGCGTATATCAAAAAGATTAATGAATCCCACCTCGTCGAACACTTCGTAGATTTCATCGTTAAGACCTACGAGCGTACACTTGCTGCCCTTGCTCTTGGCTACCTTCAGCAAGTCGAGGAAGAGCCGCATGCCGCTGCTGGTGATATATTCCAGATTGGTGCAGTCGAGTATAATGTCGTGGCCCTCACAGTCGTAGAGCACCCGCATGTCGCGCCCCACCTGGAGCGACGATGGCGTATCGAGTCGGCCTTCGAAGGTCATCACATAGTTTTGGCCTTCTTCTTTGAATTCAGTTTTCATCTTACTTGCAGATTAACAGATGTAATAATTTTGCTGCAAAAATAAGAATTTTTTTCTAAAACAACAATTATAGCGTTGTTTTTTTGGTGAGGGCAAAAAAAAGCGGGCCTTTCGGCTCGCTTTTCTTTTTAAGAGAGAGTGTGTGTAGATTATTCCATCACCAGGCGCACTGGCATGCTGTAGTTACCTGCATTGAAGAACTTGTATGAACCGTCCTTGTGGAATTCGACGTACTTGTCGTCGGAGGTGATGAACCATGCTTTGGTTTCGCTCGTTTTCTCGACGTGTTTCTTTGATCCTACCTCCCAGCACTTCCCGGTGGGCTTGATATTGAAGAGCGAAACGCTATTCAGGTATATCGGACAACCGGCGTTTTCATCCCAAGGATCGGCATTACGTCCCCTGCAGTTAGGATCAGTACGTTCTGTCATCCACAGACGCTTGCTGGGGTCGGGGTATGTATTGTTCTCGCTGACGTGCTTTATCATGTCCTCGTAGTCCTGGCTGGTAGCGACCTTCCATCCGCGGGGGAACAGGTTTGCAAGCTTGCACTCGTTTTTGAAGTAGAAGGTCGTGCCGCTCTCGTTGTGAGCCCAGTATTTCTTGGTGTCTATCTCTCCGCTGTAGTTTACGGCCGTCCAGATCTTGTTGGCCACCTTGACGAGGGGATACTGACCATCGCACCAGGGTCCGTATGCAGATTTCATGTTGCAGAACTTGGCCGACAGGTAGAGGTTGCTGACCTTTGAGGCGCGTACCTTGTAGGCTTCCATGATGTCGCCGTTGAGCTCCTTGCAGAAGATTTGCTTATCCTTGATATATACGGTCTTGATAGCGCCCTTTGCTGCTCCAGGAATGCGTGTGAGGGTGAGGTTGGCACCTTCCCAGCTGACGTAGTGGGGAGCCAGGTCGTCGTTGCCGACGAAGAATCCATGCTCGAAGTTGGGCTTCTCCTGTTCTACGGGGTAGATGACGATGACAGGCTCCTCGACAGTGAGTTGCGGAATGTACTCCTTGCAGATGTAGGCTACGGTACGCTCGCCCACCTTGGCAGTCTTCACCTTGGTGTAGAAGCCGTCGAACTCGGCTTGTCCGTAGAAGTATGGCGCGGTATTGAATGTGGTATTGACGCTGATGGCTTCACCCATGTCGGGGATATTGGTGGTGGTGACGACGTTGCTCTCTGCTTTGCCGCCCTCGATGAATGCCTTGAGAGCCTTGGCGCGCTCAGGATATTTCTCGTCGACCAGTTCCCAGATACCCACCAACTCGGTATCGTCGGTATTGCCCAGGTCAACAACCACGAGGTTTTCCTGCTTGCTTAAGCTGTTCATCCAGTTCTCGACGTTTTTCTGTGTGTCCTTGGTGCTGCTGATGGCGAGAGCTGTGGCGAGACTGCCGCCAACGGCACTGGTCTGGACTGAACCTACCTCGTCGGTCATCTTGTGGGATTCCTTATCACTGTTGGAAACCTTTACGTCGGCCTCCACGAACGTGTTCTTATAGTTAGCGTTTGCCCAGACTTTCATGTCATGTTCGTTGGCTACCTTCTCGCGCTTCACAGTGGTGGCGTAACGCAGCTGGCCGCCCAACTTACACTTCTTTACCAGATGGGTGCCGTAGGTACGGATTACATTCTGGAAGTCGGCCTCGCTTGTCGAGCCATTACCATCGATGGCCTTCTTGGCATCGTCGGTCATGTACTCGCGGATGTTGAAATCGTTTAATCCCTCCAGATAAGCCTGAGTCATGGCTACGTTGACCTCACCGAAGGAGAACATGTACTCGCTACTGTACTGATCGGTAGAGTTGAAGGAACCGCCGACCTCTGCCTTGAAGCCCTTGAACGAACCCTTGAGTGATGCTGATGCCTCCATCTTCTTGACAATCTCGTCGACAGAAGAGCCGGTATAGGTATTGACACGGAAGCTGGCATTGGTGCCACTGGTGAAACGTCCGTATCCGTCGGCTTCGTTAGCTTGGAGCTTGGCGATGGCGATGATTGGGTTTCGGCACAGGGCGTCGGGGCCGCACTGCGTGGCGATGTTGATGCCATAACCCACACCGAAGATAATGTCACCCCTGCATATTTGGGGACCATTATTCACTTCATTGGAGTCGGAGTCACTGCCACGCGTGGCGTTGTCGAGGTTGCACTTCTGTGTGAGTTTGATGATCTTGCTGTTGGTGGGGTCGTCAGCGGTTGTGATAACCAGCTCGCCAGAGTTGCGTACATCTGTCCAGTTGTCCAGCACACAGATTTGGATGCGTTGTGGACCTACACCCTCGCTGGGCAGGGCATAGCAGAAATGATGGTTGTCGTCTTCGAACTTCACCTCTGCTTTCCAAGCCCCCTGGGCGTCGATCTCCACGGGTACGGTGTAACTGTACTGCTCGAGATTCATCATCTCGCTGCCGGTAACATTTGCGGCATTGTTGTCTAACTCGTTCAGGTCATCGCTGCAAGCAGTGAAACCGAAGATACCTGCGGTAAGGGCGCTCATGAGTGCCAGCTTTACCATATTCTTCTTTGTTGTCATAATTGTTAATTTTTTAATATTGTAAATACATTGTTTATTATTAAAGAGTGATATCATTTCTGATCTCTTAGCAAGAGCAAAGTTAGGGCGTTTTTCATCACATTCCAAAAAGTTTAATGATTATCGTCCGGAGTTGTTGCGACACCGAGCCCATATTGTAACAACCCGTCTGAACCTTGCCACAGTTGTCGTAAGCCAGGCGACAAAAGGCCAGAAAAGCGACAAATCGCCCTCATCTTTTCTGCTTTTGTTGTCTCAACATTCGGGGGAATAAAAAAGCGGGCCGTGAGGCTCGCTTCTTTTGTGTGAGAGGATTTGAAGTTAATATTCTACAATCAGTCTTACTGCGTATCTGTAGAGTGTCCACTTGTCATTATCAGTATTTTCATCAGAGTGGTCCTTGATTACGATCTTTCCATTGTCCGGGTCGCCGTTTTTGTTGCTGATGCGTACCTTCTTCTTGTCAGAAGTGAAGTACCACATGAAGTCGTCGCTGCACCAATACACTTTTTCCTCGCATCTCCACTTTGTAACAAAGTGTCCGCCTTCCGTACTTCCATAAGGATGCCACTCTCCGCGTAGCTCATACCATCCACTGTTCTCGGCGTTGAAGCCTGTCTTTTCTTTGTCGTAGAGGTCATGGGCAGGATAGAAGTTCCTGTTAGTGCTGAGCAATGAATCCAGCTTTATGAAGTCCTTGCTGCTGGCAATCCTTGACAGACGTGGGATGTGATAGCCAGAGCCGGCTTTAGCGAGTCTGTAGTGGGAGACGCCGTTATTCACATAGCTGTCGTCGTAAAGACACTGGTACTCACCGCGCGTCCAGATGGTGTTGCCGATCTTCACCACAGGGTATCCCTTGAAGCCCCATGAGCTGTCGTAAGTGGCATTTGGCTCCTCTAGTACCTTGTCCTTGACGTTTGCTTCTACCTGGTTGAAGGTGTTGACGATGGCAGCGTGGTACTCTTTGGCGACCACCATGTTCTCGCGTACAAAGACTGTATTGAGTATTGTTCCGCGTTCTGCTCCTGGGATGCTGGTGAACTCGGGCATGTTGCTGCCGTTCCAGCTGATGTACTGCGGGGCGTAGTCAGCGTTGCCGATGAAGAGTCCGTTCTCGAAGTCGGGCTTGTAGTTCACCATCGGGTATACGACTGTCACACGGCTCTTGGTGGAGATCTGTGGAATATACTCGTTGCATATCATGGCTACGGGTCTGCTGCGGAAATAGGCTTCCTTGACAAGTGTCTGGCTGTTATCGAACGAGGGGATGCTGACCATGGCGATGTCCTCCGTGCGGACTGTCTCGGTAGCGGGGTTCAAATCGTAGTCGGCCTTGCCACTCTCGATGTAGTTCTTTAGTGCCATGGCGCGCTCAGGATAGTTCTTGTCTACGAGTTCCCAAATGCCATAGACGGCATCTTTGTTCTTGAAGTTCACATCCACAACTACTGTGTTGGCAATGTCTGACATACTGGAAATCCATTCGCTAACGGTCGTGTCGTTGTCGTTGCTGATACCGCTCAGCCTGAGCACTTCGGCAGCACCGCCGCCCACGGCACTCACGCGTACAGAACCCTTGTCGCTGCTCATCTGATGACTCTCCTTGTTGCTGCCCGACACCTTCACGTCTGCCTGCACAATCTTGTTTTTATAGTTGGCATTGGCCCAGAGTTTCAACTCCTGCTCAGTCTTGGCATACTTGCTGTCGATGGTGGTGGCATAGCGCAGGCGTCCGCCAAGCTTAGTGTCAAGCAACAGGTGGGTACCGAAATTCTTGATTACCTTCTTGAAGTTTTCTTCGTCGAGCGAACCGTTGCTGTCGATGGCCTTCTTGGCATCGGCTGTCATATAGTCACGTACGTTATCGGGGGTGATACCCTTCAGGTAGGCACTGGTCACTGCAACATCGACTACGCCGAGGGCAAACCGGTTGGTTACCTTCGAGGTCTCTTCCTTGGTGAATGATGCGCCCACCTCTGCCTTGAAGCCCGCGTAAGATCCCTTGACCGATGCCGAGGCTTCCATCTTGCGGGCAATCTCGTCGGTGCTCTCACCTGTATGGGTGGTAATCATGGTATTCATTTCTACACCTTTGGTGAAACGACCGTAACCGCTTTCGCTGTTTGCCTGAAGTTTGGAAATAGCGATGATGGGACTGGTTGCCACAGCGCTCTGTCCTGGCTTCTTGGTGATGTTGTATCCGTAGCCCACACCGAAGATGATGTTGCCCTTGTAGATGGTGGCGTCGCCGGAACCTCGTGTCTGGTAGTCGAGGTTACACTTCTGGGAGAGCTTTACCACCTGTGTACTGGCGGGGTTTTCTGTCGAGGTGATCATCATCTCGCCCGTATTTCGCATATCGGTCCAGTTGTCGAGCACACAGAGCTTCACGGTAGTGTTGCCCACACCATGGTCGGGCAGGGCGTAGACGAAGTGGTGATCGTCGTCGTCGAAATTAAAGTCGATCTGCCAAGGACCTGTGGCGTTAACCTCAAAGTTCTCTTCATAGCTGTACTGCTCCAGGTTCAGCAGTTTGTTACTATCGAGGCTGTTCAGTGCCTCAACATTGTTCAACTCGTTCAGGTCATCGCTGCAAGCGGTGAAACCGAAGATGCCTGCGGTAAGGGCACTCATGAGCGCCAGCTTTACCATATTCTTCTTTGTTGTCATAATTGTTAATTTTTTAATATTGTTAATACATTGTTTATTATTAAAGAGTGACATCATTTCTGATATCTTAGCGAGAGCAAAGTTAGGGTGTTTTTCATCATATTTCAAATAGTTTAATGTTTTTCGTTCGGAGTTGTTGCGACACCGAGCCCATATTGTAACAACCCGTCTGAACCTTGCCACGGTTGTCGCATCAAGCGGGGAAAAAAGTTTCTCTTTTCCACTTTTTTATGCCCATATCCTGTTTTATTCTCTTTTTTTTGTATTTTTGCAGTCAAATCAATTGTTATTGACCGAAGTCTATGAAACAGCGATACCGTTCATTCTCCAAGCGACTCACGCGCCGCATCATGCTCGCGCTGACACTGGCACTCATCGCCGTGGCTGCCTGCTTCAACTGGTTAGAGGCCGACACCTTTACCCACTATTACAAGGTCTACTGCAAGATACTGCTAGATGTAAAGAATGAGACAGTGCGCAAGGCACTCTATGGTGTGGAGGTAGCCGTCATGAACAGTACCGACGACCTGGAGGAACGGCTCCAAAGTCCTGCCTCCGTCTTCAGCGCCCTGCGCGATGAGTTGCAGCGTAACCCGCAAATTGTAGGCTTCTTCGCCTGCTTCGAACCCAACTATTACCCCAGCCAGGGGCGTAGTTTCCAGCCATACGCCTTTTGGAGAGACGGACGGATAGACACCATACAGATAGCCAAGGAGGGGAACGACTACCTGGAAGACGACTGGTACCAGCGGGCTTTCGCTGTCGACAGCGGCTATTGGTCGGAGCCCTATATCGACGATTCAGGCAGTGGAATACTGATGTGCTCCTACTCGGTACCCATCCACGACCACACGGGGCGCAAGGTGGGCGTCTTCGGAGCTGACATCTCGCTCGACTGGCTATACGGACAACTGAGTGCGATTGACAAGGAGTACAGTTTCTTCAAAGGATTTATTAAAAACACGAAGAGAATCGACACACTGAGCGTTTTCTCGTCGTCCATCATCATCGACAGCGTAGGGACATACATTGTCCATCCTGACAAGAAACGTATCCTTAAAGACAATTTCTATGAGGAACTGCGGCAGCAGAAGGACACGGCAAGCCTGCAACTACTGAAGGACATGAAAGCCAGAAAGAGCGGAACAGGCGAAGCGAAGATTGACAAGCTGACAAACTATGTGTTCTATGCGCCACACGAACAAACCGGATGGATGATGGCTATTACCGTTCCGAGACTCATCATCATGCTGCCCGTCGCGATACGCTGCTTCCTGCTATCGTTCATTTTCCTCCTCACCCTGATAGCCGTCTATTTCATTTGTCGCTCTACCATCAGGAGTTCCACACTTCCGCTGCATAAACTGGCAAAGAGTGCCGACGAAGTGGCCAAGGGTAATTTCAATGCACCGCTGCCCGACATCAGGCACAACGACGAAATACGCATGTTGCGCGACTCGTTCGGAAATATGCAGCAGTCGCTCAGCCAGTACATCGAAGAGCTGAAGACCACTACTGCCCAGAAATCGGCTATCGAGAGCGAGCTGTCTATTGCCCGCAATATCCAGATGAAGATAGTGCCCTCGCCCCATTACCCATCACCCGGCACCCAACAACCGTCGCCCATCACCCTCCACGCCTCGATGACCCCTGCCAAGGAAGTCGGCGGCGACCTCTACGACTATTTCGTGCGCGACAACCGCCTCTATTTCTGCATAGGCGACGTTGCCGGCAAGGGCATTCCTGCCGCATTGGTCATGACAACCATCTGCGGCGCCTTCCGCCTGCTGACAGAGAGTGAGTCGGAGCCACAGCGCATCGTCAGCCGGATGAACAACTTGATAACCCGCGATGCCAGCATAACCATCTTCGTCACCTTCTTCGTCGGCGTGCTCGACCTCGCTACCGGGCAGCTCAGCTACTGCAATGCAGGCCACAAAGCACCCGTTGTGATTCCCCAGCTAACGCTTCTCTCACCCAAGCAGCGCAATCTGCCCGTGGGAGCCATGCCCGACTGGACGTTCACGCAGCAACAGACAACGCTCACTCCAGGCACCACCCTATTCCTCTATACCGACGGTCTCGACGAGGCCGAGAATGCCCAGCGCCAGATGTTTGGCAAGGAACGCATTCAGGAAGTGCTGCAGTCCACGTCGCCCGAGCCACAGGCAATCATCAGCCAGATGACGCAGGCTGTTGCCCGTTTCGTCGGCGACACCGAGCAGAGCGACGACCTCACCATGCTGGCCCTGCAATTCGTGTAAGGGCAAAAAAAAGCGGGCCTCACGGCTCGCTTTTTTGCCCATTTCTGTTTAGCCGGGCCCAGCTGATGTAGTAAGCCTGCTCGTCACCCTTTTGCTCCTAGCCGCCTCCTTTGTCGGCAATATATTGGCCGGCATTGTAGCGCTCGGAATGATCAAGAAAAACAGGAAAACCACCCAAAAGACTATTATTTAGAACGGTGCAGCCTATTTGCACTAAAAGTGCAACCCTTTTGCACTAAGAGTGCAGCCTATTTGCACTTTTTGTGCCAAAGGGCAGCCCATTTTTATTAAAATGCCACTAATGCCACCATAATGCCACCGCCTCAGCCCCGATAAACACAGGGCAAGTGGCAAAGTGGCATTTTATTTTGAA
>JAFWQT010000136.1 GCA_017508965.1 Prevotella sp.
CACCAACTAACATCAGCCACCTTCACATATTATTATCGTGCTTATTATACCAAATAGAGTTTCCGAGGCTCTTGGCTTAACGCGAAATAATAGCGAATGCTTTTTTGCGGTTTCGGGATTTCTCCCCGAACCGAGTGCAAAGGTACGACAATTTTTTGAAATACTATACATTGATGACAAAATAGTTTTTTGCCGGGAATCATTTCTGTTAAAAAGACCGGTACGGTTGAAAAATGGCGGCGTAGTTTGAAAACTTCAGTCACCGTCTTTTCAACCTCTATCATTTATTACAAAAAATTAGGAGTTAGGAATATGTTCCAATTCCTAACTCCTAACTCGTAACTCCTAACTCGTAACTCCTAACTCCAAGGCAGTCTTAGATAATTTGCGGCAGCTCAATCCATCGGACGTAGCAGAAGTCCTGACGGTGGGGCAGCATGTTGCTCTTGGGATACATGCGCACGGCCGACCGGTACTCGCCAGCCTGGCGCGGTGCCAGCTCAGCCTCGAAGGTGTAGTTGTTGCCCTCGCGGCCCACCAGCTTCAGCGGCTCAATGCTGTAGATGCGGTCCTCGCCCTTCTTGTCGGTGATGATGTTCACCTTCTCAAGTCCGATGGCATCGTCGAGTCCCTGCTCGTCGATGACGTAGCGCAGACAGTACTTCACGCCCGTCTCCAGTCCTGTGGAGGCCACGTTCCACTCGCTGCTCACCACGCGGATGGCATCCCAGCGCTCGGCCACGGTCTCCTTCCACTGGGCGATGTCCTTGGCCTGGCGATAGCCGTCGCGTGCTATCTGCTTGAAGCGGTGTGCCTCTTTCTCGTAGAACTTCGAGTAGTAGTCGTCGAGCTGGCGCTTCATGGTGTAGTGGGGTGCAATCTGTGCGATGCTGTTCTTCACCACTTTGATCCATCCCTCGCTGATGCCCTTCTTGTTCTTCTTGTAGTAGAGGGGCACAATCTCGTTCTCAAGGAGCGAGTAGATGGTGGCAGCGTCGAGCTGGTCTTGGTAACCCTGGTTGTCGTAGGTGCGCTTCTCGGTGAGTGCCCATCCGGCGCCCTCGCGGTAGCCTTCGAGCCACCAGCCGTCTTTCACGCTCAGGTTCACCACGCCGTTCATCTCGGCTTTCTCGCCCGATGTGCCCGAAGCCTCGAGGGGTCGGGTGGGGGTGTTCATCCAGATGTCGACACCGCTCACGAGTCGGCGAGCCAGCAGGAAGTCGTAGTCCTCGAGGAAGATGATCTTGCCCAGGAACTCAGGGCGCTGGCTGATTTCGTAGATGCGCTTGATGAGTCCCTGTCCGGCTCCGTCGGCGGGGTGTGCCTTTCCTGCGAAGAGGAACTGCACGGGGCGCTCGGGGTTGTTGACAATCTTGGCGAGACGGTCGAGGTCGGTGAAGAGCAGGTGTGCGCGCTTGTAGGTGGCGAAGCGGCGGCAGAAGCCGATGATGAGGGCGTTGGGGGTGATGCGCTCGAGCAGGCTGAGCACGCGCGAGGGGTCGCCTTGGTTGCGAAGCCAGGTGTCGCGGAACTGCTCCTTGATGTAGTCGACGAGCTTCTGCTTCAGTGCCATGCGGGTGGCCCAAATCTCTTCGTCGGGCACGTTGTAGATGGCTTCCCAGATGCTCTGGTTCGACTGGTCGAACATGAAATTCTCTGAGAAGTACTTGGCGTAGAGCTTGCGCCACTCGGTGGCCGACCAGGTGGGGAAGTGCACGCCATTGGTGACGTAGCCCACGTGGTTCTCTTCGGGGAAGTAGCCTGCCCAGATGTTGGCAAACATCTTCTGGCTCACCCATCCGTGCAGCTTCGACACGCCGTTGACCTCTTGGCAGGTGTTGCAGGCGAAGGTGCTCATGCAGAACTTCTCGCCGTGGTCGTCGGGGTTGGTGCGTCCCATGCCGATGAACTCGTCCCAGCTGATGCCCAGTCGCTGTGGGTAGCCACCCATATACTTGCCGAAGAGTCCCTCGTCGAAGTAGTCGTGGCCGGCAGGGACGGGTGTGTGGACGGTGTAGAGTCCGCTGGCGCGCACCAGCTCCATTGCTTGGTTGAACGTCAGGTGCTCGTCCTCGATGTAGTCGCACAGGCGCTGCAGGTTGCACAGGGCGGCATGGCCCTCGTTGCAGTGGTAGATGTCTTTCTTGATGCCCAGCTTCTTCAGGGTGAGCACGCCGCCAATGCCGAGCAGAATCTCCTGCTTCAGGCGGTTCTCCCAGTCGCCGCCGTAGAGGCTGTGGGTGATGGGCTTGTCGAACTCGGAGTTCATCTCGTTGTCGGTGTCGAGGAGGTAGAGCTTGATGCGTCCCACGTTTACGCACCACACGTAGGCGTGTACCATATAGTTCATATAGGGCACATCAACCACCAGGGGCTGCCCGTTCTCGTCGAGCTGGCGCACGATGGGCAGGTGTGTGAAGTTCTGGGCCTCGTACTTGGCAATCTGCTGTCCGTCCATAGAGAGGCTCTGGGTGAAGTAGCCGAAACGATAGAGGAATCCCACGGCGCACATGTCGACATTCGAGTCGCTGGCCTCCTTGAGGTAGTCGCCGGCGAGCATGCCCAGACCTCCGCTGTAGATTTTCAGCGCCGAGTGCATGCCATACTCCATAGAGAAATAGGCCACGGAGGGGCGCTTCTTGTCGGGCTCCACGTCCATGTAGGCACGGAACAGCTCGTAGACGTTCTTGAGGCGCTTCATCAGCGCCTTGTCTTTCACTATGGCCTCCTTGCGTGTCAGGCTCAGGCGTTCGAGCAGCAGCACGGGGTTGTGCTTCACGTCGTGGTACACTTCGGGGTCGAGGTCGCGGAAGAGGTCGCGGGCTTCGTAGTTCCACACCCACCACAGGTTGTGGGCAATCTCGTCGAGGCACTTCAGCTCCTGGGGAAGGCTCGATTTCACGGTCAGCTCCTTCCACTGGGGAGCGTTGGCGTAGTCAGCTTTGATTTTCATATATGTACTTTTTACCTTAAAAGGTTGATTTTCGGATGCAAAGGTAGTGATTATTTCGCTAAAAAAAGAAAAAAAAGGCAATTAATTGTTACGCACCAGCCAAAAGTTGACCTAAGTTTGCCATTGGCGGCGAGCATCAAGGTGTGGCAGCACAAGTTTTATCAGAACTGTGGCCATTTCCCGTCGACACACTACCCGAATCACGGAATCTCCTGCCATTTTTACCGATGATGACATGAGTTTCGGATATACTTCGACCTGTGTAGTTGATAATTGGTTTCCGTCAGGGACCATCCCACGAAAAACGGCAGAAATTGACAAAATTACTCGATATGGGCAAGAAACAGACTTCACAAATCCGCGAGTCAGCGAGAGCCATGAGAACTTGTTCTCGGATGGCCGAGCGAGAGCGGATTATCCAAATTCCCAACATCCTTCTGTCCGTGAAGGAGGGAGGAGTCCGCGAGACTACCGAGTGTCTCGTGGAGGGTACCCCGTTGCCATCAGTGTCAGCACTAAGATGGTGCGATTGCTTATTGCCTCTGGCAGACTGAAAGCCGTCAATCTCGGCAAGCGGATGACACGCATAAGCTTACAGGAACTTACAGACTTTGCCCAAGGGCAAGGTTGTAATGTCGTGCTACCTTCTTCTTCCCTTTCTTTTAATAATAACAAAAGGGGAAAAAAGAAGAGTTTAACTACTGCCAAGCCAGAAACGGGCAGCATAAATAAGACTGCCAAGTGCCGCATGACACCTGCCAGTGAGAAAGCCCCTTCTCGGCTCTCTGCATCTCCGCATCTGAGGGATATTTCTTCGACACAGCATTGGCCTTTCTATTCAATGACTTTGATTTATCATTTAGTTCGGCCATCTTCCTGTCATATTCGGCTTTTGTTATTTGGCGGTAGGCATATAGCCTATGCAATACTTCCATTTCATAACCAATACTACCTACTCCAAGCATCATGCCCATTGCATCTTTTTCAAATCCTGGTTCGGTATTTATTCCAAGTTTCTCATTTATCAGATAGTATGCCCACCTTCGAACACCTTCACTTTCAGAATTGATATTATAGGCATTATGCTTAAAATCATAAAGCATTGTTGCTCCTTTCATCTTTTCTCCATCTTCATAGGCGACATAACTATAGTTTACGGCAACACCTATCAACTTTCCGTCTTTGTCTACTGCATAAGGATGATGGTCTTGATAGTGAAATCTGTAATCAGGATATTCTGCTGACTTGTAATAATCCTCTTCCTTTGGGAAAGTCGTTACGATATGTTCCAAGCCTCCCTTTCTTTCAATGTCCAGTAGCCATTCCCATTCTTCTGCTCCGATACCTTCGTACCAAGGGTTGAAAACGGTCACAGGCTCGTCGGACAAGAGCGGATTCTTGATAGTTATGTCTATTTTCTTTTGCAGTAATCTTTCCGTATAATTGGCATAATTATAAGCCACATCTTCATGCCTTTCAATAGGACTGGGTATGCCAAGAGCGCTTCCCATTTCCCTGCCATCGCCAGTGTATCCATCTCTTGCTATAGTCGATGTCAAGATTTGCCCTCTATCGGTTAAGTTTAAGAATCTTTGTAGTTCAGCCGCTTCTTCGTCCAGTTTCTTCATGTATATAGGGATGGCATTCATGCAGTTCTTTCCGACTTTCATCTTCTCCCTTTCCTTATCGCCCCAAGGGCCGCCATGCCTTTTCATCAAGTCGTTAAACACGAAAATTTGTTTTCCGTCTGTAAGTTTCTCTCCCTTCAGGCCTTTGATGGCTTCAACCTGAGACATTACAGCCTGCACAACTTTTAATCGATACTCTGCATATTGTCTTTTCGCATCAACCTTGCGCTGATTAGCCGTAGTGTCCTCAACCTCCACATTCTTGATAGTAAGCGTTGGATATATTGCCATTCTATTACTAAACCTATAATGGTCTTTAGGGTAATTGGGAATAGAAGTGGGAATTGTTACATCGCCAGCAGAGACACCACCAACTGCTGCTACTTTTGCTTCGTCAACAGGATAAAACGTAACGGTAGAATCCTTTATGATTAAAGCGCTTTCATAATACTCCCGTCCATTATATTCAATGAATTTTTGGGCGAAACAGGTCTGAATACAAACAAACAGACAAACAACAGAAAGAATCTTTTTCATAAGCACTGCTTTATAATAGAGTCAATATACAATCCGCGACTGATTTTTCTCTGATTAGGATGATAGACATCAAGCAACTTCATCCCGTCTTTTTCGTATACATGAATAAAGTCATCGTCTCGATAAATAGGTTCAGTATCCAAACCAATCAAATCATTCTTGAACAATTCAAATGTATAGCCAAAGATGATGATTTGTGGCTTGTACATTTTGATTTGTTCCAGCAAAATGTCCCGCCAGTTTGTATATGCCCACCATATCTTCTCACTATCACTTTGGGTATATCCCGGCATCTTGCTCACATTGATATACGCGATTTTTTTAGAACTTCTGCCATGCTTGTATCGTCACGAATCCAGTCCATGTCTTTCCATAGGCAGCGATTGATGATGCCGTATGAGACATAGATTATCGGTTGCCAAGACCTATTCTTCCAAGCATCATCTTTCTCGAAAAGTTCCGACATATCCCATCCGCCTCCGCAAGGGATTCCGTTCTCGTCAATATCATCCCAAGGCTCTTTCAATACCCACATGATGCGAGGCGATGATTTCAGATATTCGTCAATATCCGTGACCCCATCCGTTACAGGCTCACACTTATCATTGAAAAGCCCAAGTTCTCTTGCTCTTCTGTTTATTTTCTCAGACATGTCATTTTGCAGTTCCTTCAAAGTCTTTGCATCCATAATAGTATCTGTCGTTTAATCAATACTTTATCTGAGGCGTTCCTTTTACTTACAAAAATAGCGCAGCCTCTGCCATATGTTCTCTCAGGCTTGCGACAGCCCCTTGTACCCTATGGAGAGTCCACGAGATTGCAGCAATGTCACCAGCTGCGCTGGTGATGAGTATGTCTTTGTATAATGTGCCAAAATAAAACAAAACGACCCGCCGATTTAAGCATTGTGAAGAGGCTTGGCGGGTTCTCGTGGCGCAAAGGTACTGCTTTTATTTTGAATAGCCAAACTTTTTTGAAGAATTCTTCACCAACTCCGTAGAAAAAAGTACTTCTCAGATTCCTGAATTCTATTAGAGTTTAACGCGAAATAAATATGAGCATGATTATTTCGGGTTAGGCTGCAAATTGCATTCATTTTTTGTGTTGAAGGAAAAGAAAGTGTTAATATCGTTTCCGAAAAAATGGCATCGTTTTCTAACCTACACCATTCACATTCTTTTTGTTTTTCTGCTTTCGGGTAGTTTTTCGTACCTCCGTTGCATCTAATTGGCAAAAGGATTCGAAAAACAGGCGAGACAATGACGACATTGGAAAGAGCGTTTGCGCAAACCGTGGCAGAACACAAGAGCATCATTTGTCTTCGGCACCATCCTCGGTATTAAACTGCACTTGAAGACACAGCACCAGTATCAGAACATCATCGACCAGATAGAAAAACTGAAAGAATGATGTTTTTGCCCAAAGATTTTGATAATTGAAGAAATACTTGTAATTTTGCACCGACTTAAAAATAGGATTGCGTAAAATGGCAACAAATTTGAGATTCCAAGTGGTGGAAGAGGCTTTCAAGAAGCATCCACTGGAGGTGGAGGCTCGGAAGGAGCGCCCGTCGGATTATTTCGGCAAATATGTGTTCACCCGCGACAAGATGTACAAATATCTGCCGAAGGATGTCTACCTGAAGATGGTCGACGTGATGGACAATGGCGCACGCCTGGACCGCTCGATAGCCGATGCGGTGGCTGCCGGCATGCAGCAGTGGGCGCAGGACATGGGTGCCACGCACTACACCCACTGGTTTCAGCCACTCACCGAGGGAACGGCCGAGAAGCACGAGGCTTTCGTGGAGTACGACGGCAAGGGGGGCATGTTGGAGCGCTTCAGCGGCAAGCTGCTGGTGCAGCAGGAACCCGACGCCAGTTCATTTCCCAGCGGGGGCATCCGCAACACCTTCGAGGCCCGTGGCTACTCGGCATGGGATCCCACCAGCCCCGTGTTTATCATCGACGACACGCTCTGCATACCCACCATCTTCATAGCCTATACCGGCGAGGCCCTCGACTACAAGGCCCCGCTGCTGCGCTCGTTGCATGCCGTGGGCAAGGCGGCCACCGACGTGTGCTCGCTGTTTTATGACGACGTGACGAAGGTGACGGTGAACCTGGGGTGGGAGCAGGAGTACTTCCTCGTGGACGAGGGACTCTACAGTGCTCGCCCCGACCTGATGCTCACCGGCCGCACGCTGATGGGCCACGAGAGCGCGAAGAACCAGCAGATGGACGACCACTACTTCGGCACCATCCCCGACCGGGTGCAGGCCTTCATGAAGGACTTGGAGGTGCAGGCCTTGGAGCTGAGCATCCCTGTGAAGACACGCCACAATGAGGTGGCTCCCAACCAGTTTGAGCTGGCACCCATCTTCGAGGAGTGCAACCTGGCCGTTGACCACAACATGCTGCTGATGAGTCTGATGAAGCGCGTGGCTCGCAAGCATGGCTTCCGCGTGTTGCTGCACGAGAAACCTTTCGACGGCATCAATGGCAGCGGCAAGCATTGCAACTGGAGCTTGACGGCCGACAACGGGGTGCTGCTGCATGCACCTGGGAAGACGCAGGAGGAGAGCCTGCGATTCGCCACCTTCATCGTGGAGACGCTGATGGCCGTCTACAAGCACAACGGGCTGCTGAAGGCCAGCATCATGAGTGCCACCAATGCCCACCGCCTGGGCGGCAACGAGGCGCCACCGGCCATCGTCAGTTCCTTCTTGGGGAAATACGTCTCTGGCATCCTTGACACCATCGAGCAAACGGCGAGCCTGAAGCCTCAGACATCTAATGAGCAAAGGGAGATGGACATCCCACAGATTCCCGATCTCATCGTCGACAATACCGACCGCAACCGCACATCGCCCTTCGCCTTCACAGGCAACAGG
>JAFWQT010000137.1 GCA_017508965.1 Prevotella sp.
GGAGAATGAACCGCAGATAGAAAAGGCCGTCAATGCTGCCGCCCAGGCCGACATCATCATCGCCTGCATCGGCGAGAACTCCTACACCGAGACGCCCGGCAACCTGACCGACCTGTGGCTCTCTGAAAACCAGCGCAACCTAGTGAAGCAGCTTGCAAAGACAGGCAAGCCTGTCATCCTGGTGCTCAACGAGGGTCGTCCTCGTCTCATCACCGACATCGAGCCGCTGGCCAAGGCAGTGGTCGATATTCTGGTTCCCGGAAACTATGGTGCCGACGCTTTGGCAAACCTGCTGGCAGGCGATGCCAACTTCTCTGCCAAGATGCCCTACACCTATCCGCGCGAAATCAATTCATTGAATACATACGATTACAAGGTGAGCGAGGAGGTGGGTACCATGGCCGGCGCCTACAACTACGACGCCAAGGTCAGCCTGCTGTGGCCCTTCGGCTACGGACTGAGCTATACCACGTTCGAATACAGCAACCTGAAGGTGGATAAGACTGCGTTCACAGCCGCCGATGAGCTTATCGTCACGGTGGATGTGAAGAATACCGGCAGCCGTGTAGGCAAAGAGGCCGTGCTGCTCTACACCAGCGACCTCGTTGCATCGATTGTTCCCGACAACAAGCGCCTGCGCGATTTCACCAAGGTGGAGTTGCAGCCAGGCCAGACCAAGACCGTCACCTTCCGTCTGCCTGCCAAGAGCATGGCTTTCGTGGGAGCCGATGGTCGGTGGACACTGGAAGAGGGCGAGTTCGCCCTGCGCGTGGGTTCCCTGTCGCAAAGCGTCAACTGCACACAGACGAAAATCTGGGACACGCCCAATATCTGATGCTATGCAACTGACTGAAGGTCAGGTTTCATAAATGGTTCGGAGTTATACCCCCGGCAGTCACTTTTTTGACTTTGCCGGGGGTGTATTCGTTAAAAATGAATTAACTTTGCCCTCCAGATTCTATATTATCGCAAAAAGATAGGATTTCAACTTAACTTTTCGGGTTGACATTCGCTTATATCTCAGATGACGCAAGAAGAGTTCGAACATATAGCCCCGAGGCTCCGAGAGTTGATGCTCTCGGTTGGCCGCAGCTTCTTCGGCAACGATGACGATGCCGAGGATGTGGCGCAAGAAGGACTGGTGGCTCTTCTCAGGTTCATCGGCCGTATGGAGCCGGGTATCAGGCATGATGCCCTTGCCGTCAGGGTGGCCAAGCATTGCTGCATGGACAAAGTGAGGAAAAGGAAGACGAGAAACTCGGCAATTTTACAATTTCACGATTTCACAATTTCACGATTGGGGGGCAGGGACGTGGGCGCTTCGCCTCACGAGATGCTGGAGGCCAAGGAACTGCATGAAGCCGTGAATAATGCAGTGCAGCATCTGAAACCCAGTGAGCGGCGCCTGTTCGAGATGAGGCAGATAGATGGTCTGGAACTTGACGAGATAGCAAGGCTGACCCAGATAGCGAAACCCTCAATTAAAAGCATTGTTTCTGCTGCAAGAAAGAAAGTGTTTGAAGAGATTAAAAGGTTAAGGACATGACAAACAAAGACACCGAAATATTGATTCAGAAATACCTCAACGGCGAGACGACTGCCGAGGAGGAGAGGATGCTGGCCCTGGAGGTTACGCGTGAGAATGTTCCTGACGACTGGAAGGTAATAGCCGAAATGCTTGGCGAACTGACTGTCGACGAGGCGCTTTTCAATCAGATGATGGCAGAGCGCAGCCATAAGTCTCGCATCGTGAAGCTTTGGCCTTGGGTGGCAGCAGCCTGTGTGGCGGCCTTGCTAATTGTCTTCCTCAGTCCACCGAGAAAGGATGCTCCCTCAAAGCCTCAGATTGCGAAAGTGGAGACAGGGCAAAAGAAGAAACCCCTCCCCCAACCCCTCCCGAGGGAGGGGAGTAAAAAGCCAACCCTCAATTCCTCTCGAAGGGAGAAGCCCACCCCCTCCCGAAGGGTCGGGAGAATCAAAAGCCTCCCCCCTCGGGGGAGGTTGGAGGGGGCTTCCTACGGTTCTGAAGAACCGATAGAACCTGTCAAAGAAAATGCCACACTCCGGCCTGTTGAAGAAGGTGATATTGTTCCCTACGAAGACCCGATGAAGCAATTTGCAGAACAGGCAAGAACGCTTCGCGAAAGAGGCAACCGCGTGATTCAGCGCGTATCCATGAACTCAATTCCACCAGATAATTATCCATTAAACGATTTATAAAAATGAAAAGAATCATCATAGCAACCATATCAGTCATCCTGTCAGTAACGCTCTCTGCACAAGACAGGACACCCATGGACAAGATATGGGAAGAAATAGAAAAGATAACAACTGCGCGCCAAGACGCCAAGATGAAGGTCAACCACGGAGGCGGCCAACTGCTATACGTCCACAACGGCATAGTCGGAAAGGAATTCCTTTGTTCAACCGACTGCGAAGGCGTTACAACTTCTTTTAATAATTTCACACCAGAAGAGATAGAAGCAGTCAACGAAAGAAACCGCAA
>JAFWQT010000021.1 GCA_017508965.1 Prevotella sp.
CGACAGCGTGCGCGAGCGCTGGACGGCCTTCGGATGGGAGGTCATCGAGATGAACGGCGACGACATGCAGAGCATTCTCGACACGTTCCACGCTATCGACTATAGCAACGGGAAGCCCCATCTCATCGTTTCACGCACCACCAAGGGCAAGGGCGTCAGCTATATGGAGAACGTTGCCAAATGGCATCATGGTGTTCCCACCCAGGAGCAGTATGAGCAGGCAATGAAAGAGATTGACGAGCGCATCAAGGCGCTGGGGTGATTATTATTGTTATGTCGTTATACCGTCATACCGTTATACCGTCATTTAAAATTAAATAATATGGAAGCTTGTAGAAAAGCATTTACAGAGACTTTGCTGGAACTGGCAAAGCAAGACAAAGATATCATTGCCGTTACCACCGACGCACGTGGCTCGGTAACACTTGGCGACTATGCCAAGGAACTGCCCAAGCAGTTTGTGGAGTGCGGAATAGCCGAACAGGATGCCGTAGGTATTTCTGCCGGACTGGCCCATAGCGGAAAGAAAGTGTTCTGCTGCGGTCCTGCCTGTTTCTATGTGGCCCGCTCTCTGGAGCAGGTAAAAGTTGACCTCGCCTATTCCGAGAATCCCGTCACCATACTCGGCGTTTCGGGCGGTGTGGCTTATGGTGCGCTTGGTGCCACTCACCACAGTCTGCACGACATTGCCGTGCTGCGCACCTTCCCGGGCATGCAGGTGGTGCTTCCGGCCGATGCCCGTCAGACGCGCCGTTTGGTGAAGATGCTCGTCGACTATCCTCATCCCGTCTATGTGCGCGTGGGGCGCGGTGCTGTCAACGATGTTTACACGGATGACAACTTCACCTTCGAGCCAGGCAAGGCCTATCAGTTGCAGGACGGTAACGACCTCACGATTATTGCCGCCGGCGAGACCGTATGGCACGCTATGGAGGCCGGCAAACAACTGGCTGCCGAAGGCATCAGCACGCGTGTGTTGGACATGTCGTGGCTGAAACCGTGCGACGAAGAGGCCGTCCGTAAGGCTGCTGCCGAAACTGGCCGTATCATCACCGTCGAGGAGCATTCCAAGTTCGGCGGTCTGGGTGCGATGGTTACCGAGATTATCTCCGAGAATCCTGTTCCCGTACGCATCCTCGGTATTCCCGACGAGAATGTGGTTCACGGCAACTCAAAGGAAATTTTCCATTACTATGGTCTTGATGCCGAGGGCATCGTGAAGGCTGCCAAAACATTCGTGAAATGATAATAGCAATAGATCAAAGCACCTCAGCCACCAAGGCAATGCTCTGGAACGAGGAGTGCCATCTGGTGTATCGTGCCAACGTGCCGCATCAGCAGTATTATCCGCAGGCCGGATGGGTGGAGCACGATGCTGAGGAGATTTACGACAATGTGGTGAAGGCCATCAGTCAGCTGCCGCTAAAGACCGCCGACCGTGAATCGCTTTCGCTGGCCATTACCAATCAGCGCGAGACGGTGGTGGTATGGAACCGCCTGACAGGAAAGCCCATCCATCACGCCGTTGTGTGGCAATGTATGCGTGGAGCGGAGTTCTGTAATGAACTGAAAGCCAAAGGATACGGTGAAATGGTTCAAGAAAAGAGTGGACTTCTTATCGACCCCTATTTCGCGGCCAGTGGAGCCAAGTGGCTGTTGGATAATGTGCCTGGTGCCCGCGAGTCAGCCGAGAGAGGAGAGCTCCTGATGGGAACCATCGACTCGTGGCTCGTGTGGAAGCTCACGGGTGGAAAGGTGCATGCCACCGACCTCACCAATGCTTCTCGCACCTTGCTGATGAACATCCATACGCTTCAATGGGATGATGACCTGCTTGAGCTCTTCACCATTCCGCGTTCAATGATGCCCGAAATCCGTCCTTGTGATGCTGCCTACGGCGAAACCACGGTGGATGGTTTGTTCGAAAAACCCATTCCCATCGTAGGTGTCCTCGGCGACAGTCACGGGGCACTTACCGGACAGATGTGCTTTGAGGAGGGACTCGGCAAGGCCACCTATGGCACAGGTTCTTCTGTGATGGTGAACATCGGCGAGCAGTTTGCGAAGGCTCCTTCCGGACTGGTCACCTCCATCGGATTTGCCGCCAAGGGTAAGACGATGTATGCCTTCGAAGGCAACATCCATTGCACGGGTGCCACGTTGAAATGGCTTGAAGAGCAGTTGCAGATGATTCAGTCGCCTGCTGATGTGGAACCTGCTGCCGTGAGCGTTCCCGATAACGGCGGCGTCTATTTCGTGCCCGCCTTTGCAGGTCTTGGTGCTCCCTGGTGGAACGATCATGTGAAGGCTGCCGTCTTCGGAATGTCATTGGCCACCACCCGTAACCATTTCCTGCGTGCCGCCCTTGAGAGCATTGCCTATCAGGTGAACGACCTCGTGCAGGCAATGGTCCGTCAGGCAGGTATCACGCTGAAGGAACTCCGCGTGGATGGCGGTCCTACGAAGAACAACTTCCTCATGCAGTTCCAGGCCGACTGCTTAAGAGTGCCCATCAACTGCTCTGATGTGGAGGAGGCTTCGGCTATGGGTGCCGTTATCATGAACGGCCTGGGTCGCGGCCTTTGGAAGGATTTCGACGAAGTGGCTACCTTAAGGCGAAGCCGCTGGACGCGTCAGCCTCAGGACAATGAAGCCCAGATGGACCAGTGGATTGCCGGATGGCAGCGGGCCGTCAAGCAATTAATGAAATAAAAGACCCTCCCCCCGCCCTCCCTATAGGGAGGGGGTAATTACCAAAGAGGGCATACAAAAATATTATAAAAGTAATCGCTCCCTCCCTATAGGGAGGGCAGGGGGTGGGTCTTAAATATTATGAAGAAGAACAAGAAACAATGCTTTGGTGTCATTATCGGCACCCGCGCCTATTTCAATTCTGAACTTGCACGCGATGTACGCAAGCAGTTGCTCAAGACGCTCGAAGACGAGGGCTACGATTATGTCATCCTTCCAGAGGATGCAACCCCCACAGGCTCTAGTTCAATCGAGACGCGCGAGGATGGGTTGAAGTGCGCCGAACTCTTCCGTCAGCATCGTGATGAGATTGACGGTATCATCGTATCGCTGCCCAATTTCGGTTTCGAGATTGGTATCATCAACGCCATCTCTGTGGCCGACCTACGTGTGCCTGTTTTGGTACAGGCCTGCGACGACCAGAACGACAAGGTGACGCTCGATGAGCGCCGCGATGCTTTCTGCGGTAAGATTTCCGTCTGCAACAACCTTTATCAATATGGTATTCCCTTCACGGACACTACCCTCCACACCTACAGCATCTACGACCCGCTGCTGGCAAAGGACATCAACAAGTTTGCTGCCGTTTGCCGTGTGGTGAACGGAC
>JAFWQT010000138.1 GCA_017508965.1 Prevotella sp.
GCACAAGAATGCAGGCGACGGCGGAGCGCACAGCCATACGGAGAGCGACAAGGACTGGCAGTATAACCAGCATAAGCAGGCAACTCAGAAAGAAATAGACGAGATTCTGGATAAAATCCGCCGCTCCGGCTACGACAGTCTGACGGAGGAGGAGAAGAAAAAGCTCTTCGACGCGGGAAAGTAGAATAAAGTTCAAGTTTAAGGATTGAAAGGACTTAAGAAGTTTACGGTCAACATGATAGTGGGAGCCAATGTGGCTACCATCATACTCATGCTACTGGTGGGGTATAGCGACAGGCTCGACCCCACGGTGCATCCTGTGTTGTCGTGTCTGGGACTGATATTCCCGGTCTTCGTCGTGCTCAATCTCTGTTTCCTGATATTCTGGGCGCTGTTCAGCCTGAAGCGGGCCATTGTCCCGATAGCGGGTTTCCTGCTGGCCTATTCGCCAGTGCGCACCTATTTCCCGCTGAATCTCGGGACAGAAGAGAAGCCTAACCTCAAGATAATCAGCTACAACGTGGCCGGCTATTCGGCCGACGAGAACGGCAAGCGGGGCGGCGGCCTGCAGGGAGCCCTCGACTATGTGGCGAATTGTGATGCCGATGTGGCCTGTCTTCAGGAGGTGACGCTCAGGGAGAAAGACATGGGCAGGGTGGGGAACCGCTTCCCCCATGTGTCGTCGCAGTATCTGCGCTATTCGGGCAGTGGCGTTACGCTGCTGAGCAAATACCCCATCCGCAAGAAGGAACTCATTGAGTTTGAGGAGGGTTGCAGTCAGAGCGTGGCCTTCTATGTGGACGTGAATGGCACGGAGGTAATCTTTGTGAACAACCATCTGGAGTCGGCGCAGCTCTCGCTCAAAGAGCGCAGCAACTTCGAGAACATGGTCCACGGCGCTGCCAAGGGCGAAGTGTCGCGTGAGGAGTCGCAGCGGTTGCTGGTGAAGCTGGGTGCCCGCAATGCCAAGCGCGCCCGTCAGGTGAAAGCCCTGTCAAGATTTCTCAAGGCCCACAAAGGGGTGCCGGTCATCTTGTGCGGCGATTTCAACGACTCGCCCATTTCCTATCCCCATTACGAGATGTCGAAACGGCTTACCGACTGTTTCCGCGAATCGGGCAACGGACTGGGATGGACGTTTTTCCGCAATGCCATCCATGTGCGTATCGACCACATTTTCTGCTCTTCCCATTTCGTGCCCTGCACGTGCAAAGTTGACGCAAATGCCACCTCAAGTGACCATTATCCGATGCTTTGCAGCTTGAAAATGCAGGGAAAAACACAAAAATAGTGTAATTATTGCCCTTAAATTTCGTTAAGTTGCGAAAAATGACTATCTTTGCACGCTATTTTGTGCATTTATAAGAAATAATTATTTAAATAACATAACAAATAAAATGCAAAACAAAGGTATCGTAATTTGCGTAGCCGTCCTTCTGACGCTCGCAAGCATCTTCTACCTGAGTTTCTCTGCAGCCACCAGCTACTTTGATTCTCAGGCAGCAAAGATCAAAGACCCGGTAGCACAGCAGGACTATAAGGATTCTGTGAAGTATCTGGGTGTCTACTCTTACCAGAAATGCCTTGAGACCCAGATTGGCCTCGGCCTCGACCTCAAGGGCGGTATGAATGTTATCCTCGAAATCTCTGTACCCGACGTGGTAGAGGTTTTGGCCGACCACAAGACCGATGCGGCTTTCGTGAAGTCTATGCAGGAGGCTAAGAAGGAAGAGGAAACCAGTCAGAGTGATTTCATCACGCTGTTTATCAATGCTTACCACAAGAATGCCCCGGGCCATCGCCTGGCTGAAATCTTCGCCACTCAGCAGCTGAAGGGCAAGGTCAGCACACAGAGCACCGACAGTGAGGTGGAGGCTGCACTTCGCGCTGAGGTTCAGTCGGCCATCGACAACTCGTTCAACGTGGTGCGCAACCGTATTGATAAGTTCGGTGTGGTTCAGCCAAATATCCAGAAACTTGAAGGCCAGCAGGGCCGTATCATGGTTGAAATGCCGGGTATCCGCGAGCCGGAGCGCGTGCGCAAACTGCTCCAGGGTAGTGCCAACCTTGAGTTCTGGGAGACCTACAACAGCAACGAGGTGCTGCCTTATCTGACTCAGCTCGACCAGCGTGCCGCCAATATCGGCCAGCCCGAGCAGAAAGACACCGCTGCCGTTGACACTGCTGCCGTGAAGGCCGAGATTGCCAAGGCTGAGGCTGCTAAGCCGAAGTTCGAGGTGAAGAAGGACGATAAGAAACCGGCTGTCGACAAGGCTGCTCCTGCCGACGATAAGGCTATTGAGGCTGCACAGAAGCAGCATCCGCTGCTCTCCAGACTGCAGACCATGGGCAACCAGCTCAGCCTGGTTGGTCTGGCCAACGTTCGCGATACTGCTGCCATCAACGCCATCCTCTTTGGCGACCTGGGCAAGCAGGTGGTGCCTTCTGATGTGAAGCTCGTGTGGAGTGCAAAGCCAACCGACCTGATTGCCGGTGGCAAGAACGTCTTCGAGCTGCATGCCCTGAAGGTGACCGAGGCCAGCGGACGCGCTCCGTTAGAGGGCGACGTCATCGTGGATGCCAAGGATGAGTTCGAGCAGATGTCGGGCCGTCCCAGCGTTTCAATGAGCATGAACAGCGACGGTGCACGCCGTTGGGCACAGCTCACCAAGGCCAACGTCGGCAAGGCTATCGCCATCGTGCTTGACGGTGTGGTTTATTCCGCTCCCCGCGTAAACGGCGAAATCTCCGGCGGTAACTCTCAGATCACTGGTAACTTCACCATCGAGGATACCAAAGACCTGGCCACGACGCTGAAGTCGGGTCGTATGCCCGCGCCTGCACGTATCGTACAGGAAGAGGTGGTAGGTCCTACGCTGGGTGCCCAGTCAATCCAGCAGGGTATCTGGTCGTTCATCATCGCCTTCATCCTGCTGATGATCTACATGGTGGCCATGTACGGTCTCATCCCAGGTATGATGGCCAACTGCGCCCTTATCGTGAACCTGTTCTTCACGCTCGGTATTCTTACCTCGTTCCAGGCCGCTCTGACCATGTCGGGACTTGCCGGTATCGTGCTTACGCTCGGTACGGCAGTGGATGCCAACGTGCTTATCTATGAACGTATCAAGGAAGAGATGCGTAACGGCAAGGACATCAAGAATGCCCTGAAGGCCGGTTACAGCAATGCCTTCAGCGCCATCTTCGACTCCAACCTGACGAGTATCATCACCGGTGTCATCCTGCTCTACTTCGGTACAGGTCCTGTGAAGGGCTTCGCCACCACCTGGATTATCGGTATCTTCTGTTCGTTCTTCACCGCCGTGTTCCTGACCCGCATCGTCTACGAATGGCGTCACAAGCACGACAAGTGGCTCCACCTGACCTTCACCACCGGTCTCTCGAAGAACCTGATGCAGAACATGAAGGTTCCTTTCATGTCGTTCTACAAGAAGACCTTCATCACCATGGGCATCGCTGCTGTCATCTTCTGCATCAGCTTTGCCGTGCGCGGACTCAGCCAGAGCATCGACTTCACTGGTGGTCGTAACTATGTGGTGGCATTCGAGAAGGGCGTGCAGCCTGAGGAAATCCGTTCTATCATTGCTGAGGCTTATCCCGAAAGCAACACTTCGGCCATTGCCCTCGGTACCGACGGTAAGACCATCCGTATCTCTACGAACTATAAGATTGAGTCTAACTCGCCCACTACCGACGACGAGTGCGAGACCATCCTTTATAACGCACTGAAGAAGCACGGCCTCGTTAGCCAGGCTAACGTTGAGGCGTTCAAGAATCCTGATGTGCGCGAAGGCGGTTCCATCATTTCTTCTCAGAAGGTAGGACCTTCGGTGGCTAAGGATATCACCTATGGCGCTATCGTTTCGGTCATCATCGCCCTTATCGCCATCTTCCTCTACATCCTGCTCCGTTTCCGCAACGTTGCATTCTCTGTAGGTTCTGTGGTGGCGCTGGCTTGCGACACGCTCATCGTGCTCGGCCTCTATTCACTCTGCTGGGGCTGGCTGCCGTTCTCGCTGGAAATCGACCAGACCTTCATCGGTGCTATCCTTACCGTGATCGGTTACTCTATCAACGATAAGGTGGTGGTGTTCGACCGTATCCGTGAGAACCTCGGTCTCTATCCCAAGAAGGACAAGCAGCAGCTCTTCAACGAGTCTATCAACCAGACACTGGCCCGTACCATCAACACCTCTGTCTCTACGTTGATCGTGCTCCTCTGCATCTTCATCCTTGCAGGTGCCAGCATCCGCTCGTTCGCTTTTGCCATGATCCTCGGTGTGGTATTCGGAACGCTTTCTTCTATCTTCATCGCTTCTCCTGTTGCCTACCTCGTTATGGGTAGAAAGATTAAGGAAACCGATGTTGAAGTAGCCAAGAAATAAGGTTCACCTTATTATATATAGAAACAATTCGTCCGCAAGACTCTTTCAAGTTCTTGCGGACGAATTGTTTTTTTTGTATGTAGTGTGACGATTAAACGATTCCGAAGGCCACGTCCATCATCTTGGTGAATCCCAGCTGGCGCTCTTCAGCAGTGGTGGCTTCGCCGGTGATGAGCGAGTCGCTGATGGTGCAGATGCACAGTGCGCGTGCTCCGCAGCGGGCAGCGTTCATATAGAGGGCAGCGGCTTCCATCTCTACGGCCAGCACGCCCATCTGCTGCCATTTCGGCGTGGCAGGATTCTCGTCGTAGAAGACGTCAGACGAATAGATATTGCCCACCTTGTAGCGATGGCCCAGTTTGTCGGCACACTCGGCGGCAGCGCGCAGCAGCCCGAAGTCGGCAATGGGGGCGAAATTGCCCGGCAGCTGGTACTGGGCAGCATAGTTGCTGTTGGTGCAGGCACCCTGTGCAAAGACAAGGTCGCCGATGTGAAGGTCGGGGTCCATGCTTCCGGCAGAGCCCACACGGATGATTTCCTTTACACCGAAGAAGTTGAAGAGTTCATACGAATAGATGCCCATCGAAGGCATGCCCATGCCGTGTCCTTGCACAGAGAGAGGCTTGCCCTTGTAGGTTCCTGTATAGCCTAGCATTCCGCGCACGTTGTTGTACTGCACTGGGTTTTCCAGAAAGCGTTCTGCCATGAACTTGGCACGCAGGGGGTCGCCCGCCATGATGACGGTCTCAGCAATCTCGCCATATTTGGCTCCGATGTGCGGGGTTGGTGTCTTGTCTTTCATAATGAATTGGATTTTTAGTGTTTTATCTTGATGCTCTCGCCGCCCACCTTCAGCACATAGGCGCGCTGTGGGGTAAGCGGGAGTGTGATCTCGCTTCCATTTCCCTCTGCCTCTGAGAGCAGGATGCCTTGCAGGTCGTAGAGTGCAACGCGGGTCCTGGCGGGGATGTTGCTCAGCTGCAGCTGGTTGCCGCTAATCTGCCATGTCCATTTCTTCAGCGACTGCTGGTCGATACCGTCGGCAGCGCCGAACTTGGCATTGACGATAACCTTGGTACACGACGGCATGTCGAACGAGCAGGATGGACCGCTGTATTCGGTTGTTGTGGTACCACTGGCGGCTACTACGATAACAGTCCAGCCCACGACTTGTTCGCTGGCGGGTGTGCTGTTCAGCGTCACCTTCCGTCCCTTGTAGTACTTTCCGTCGAACACCCCTTTTGTCAGCTTTATGCCATTGAAGGTAATGGCAGCATTCGTACTTTCCTGGCCGGAGTTGATGGTCATCGGAATAGCCGAGTCAAGTTTGTAGTAATCCTTGACGTAATTAAGGAACCATTTATCGCGCTGTTTCAGCCAGTTGCGTGCATTGCCCAGCTCTTCTGCGTAGTTGGGCCACCATTTGTTGTAGAGTTCGCGGTGGAAGGGATACTCGGTCTTAATCATCTCGTACATGGGATCCCAGATGGCACGCACGCCCTTTTCGTTGAGGAAGTCGCCCGTGTAGATGGCGCAGCGGTCGGTAAACTCGCGCTTCAGGTCGGGGTCTTCCATCATTCGCCGGAACAGACGGGTGCCCGACCATTCGTTACCCCATCCATTGTGGTCGTTGTCGTAACCGTCTTCGTTCACCCATGCAATCGTGTTGTAGCTAGCACTGGCACCATAGAGTCCGAGTCCGAAGTCGGTGTCCTTGGCTATCCAGCGCCATTTTCCTTCTTCTGTACGCGGGCGCCACATCACGATGTTGTTGCAGGGGAAGTCCTCGTTGTCGAAGTAGAGGTTCATAATCATCAGGTTCAGGAACTCCTCCCAGTCCATCCACTTGGCATACTCTTCCAGCGTATGGTTGTGTCCGGCATAGAAATCCTTGAAGGCATTCAGGTTATCCCACGTGCCTTCCTTCAGTTCGTTCCAGTTCTCGAACAGGTCGATGTCTTCCAGTCCGTCGTAGTTGGTGTAGATATTGTCTTCGTTGGAGCGCTCACGGATGTTCAGCATGCCGCGGTATTTGCCGTTGATATAGATAATGGCCGGTTGCCATGCCTGCCAGTCCAGGTCGGCATTCTCTGCCATAGCGCGCTGCATGATGGCATCTCGGTTGTAAAGATAGTCGAAGTCGTTGCCCGAGTTGCGGAGCACGAGGCTCTTGAATTCCGTGAGACCAGGTTTTTGGTCGGGGAAGAATTCGTAAGAGAAACGCTTTTGGTTAGCGTCAAAACGCTTGTTGGCATAGATAGCCAGCGACTTCAATGGGTTCGTGCGTGTGGCACCGCCTTGGATGCGCGTTTCGCAAAGCTGGTTGAGGGCACTTTTATCCCCATCCACTTCGAAATACTCGAAATTTATGGGGCGTCGCCAGTCGAACTCAAAGTTCTTTTTGCCGCTCTGATAGGTTCCGTCTACATAGATTCCTATCTTCGGGTCGTTCAGATACCTGTCGTCGGTGGCGATGCTTATCACGGGCAGTGTCAGTTCGCGGTTAGTGGGGAAGAAGATGTAGCTCTGGGTAACGGAGCGGGGTGAGAGATAGCCGTCGCAGAACAGCTTGGCACGAATCACTGTGTTCTCCCTCATCATGATGGTACTGCTGAATTCGGGACTTGATGCCGTTGGCTCTGAACCGTCGGTGGTGTAGCGAATCACCGTACCCTCAGGAGCACCTTCGGGCAGCGAGATGGTCAGTCTAACTGCCTTTCCTACCTTAAGCACCTTGCCCGGACTGCTGAACACGGGATTGCCCAGCAGTTCGGAACAGAGTTTGCCGCAGTTGGCCTTTCCCGGTGTGGGAGTGGCCTGATATCCCCATTTCTCACCGCCGTCGTCCTTGCGTCCGTAGGCAATGTTGGGCGCCGGCTGTTTCTTGAGCTTCAAGACGCTGTCGGCAACCTTTCCGTTTTGGAACAGCCAGATGCCATCGCTCTTGCCTGAGTCTATGCGATAGGGGGCATGCAGGCCCGTGTCTTCCTTGTCGCAGTATAGCAGGAAATACTGATGACTGCCAATGGTGCGACTGGGC
>JAFWQT010000139.1 GCA_017508965.1 Prevotella sp.
GTGAGTGGAGAAAGGAGGAGAATGAATAATGAAAGAATTCTTTAATAGTGAACAATTCCTTTTAATTTTTATAGGTGTAGCTTCTATTGCATACGCTTGTTCTTGGATTTACAAAATCCTAAAAAGTCCTAAGCCATATCATATATGGCAGTATATTTATATCGCTTTGGCTTTGGTTGCGATAGTCTGCGGGATATCTACCTTTTTCACAAAGTGCACATTAAATTGTCTTTGCGGATTATATGCCGGAGTGTCTGAATTAATAAACTTACATCATGATTATCTCGAAGACAAAAAAAGGGGGACACGAATAGTTTATAGAACAATTTATTATACAAATGGATTAGGCCTTGGGCTATCATTTATTATTCCTAGTTTGTTTTTTATATTGAATCTGTATTTAGATTAGACATCTATCACTAATCATAGTTATTGTGTTTGCAACAAGGAAAGATATCACTAAACACAGAAAAATCTTTGAGATAAAATCAAGGGGACAGATCCCTATGATTCTGTAAGCGGGTAAAAAAGCAAATAAAACTTGTTTAAATTTGAAATCTCCGGATTTTGATTTGCAATTCTGCCCTTTTTATCGTAACTTTGTGTCGAAATAAGAAAGACGATAATAATATGGCGCAACATAACGAACTGGGGTTCTGGGGCGAGGACCAGGCGGCCGAATTTCTGCGGAAGAAAGGATATTTCGTGTTCGAAAACGACTGGAAGTCGGGGCATCGTGACATTGACATCATCGCAAAGGATGGCGGCACGATTGTTTTCGTGGAAGTGAAGACCCGCCGCAACCGCGTATTCACGGAACCGACGGCAGCCGTTGACTATCGGAAACTGCAGAACCTGAAGCGAGCCATTAACCACTATGTGAAATACCACCGCATAGACAACGACATACGGCTGGACATCATCACCGTGGTGGGCACCCCGGAAACGGGCGCTCCCGAAATAGAACACATCATCGATGTGCCAATTATCTGAAACGGCTATGGAAAAGAAAACGAAACTGCTGTTTATCTGTCTGGGAAATATCTGCCGCTCACCGGCAGCCGACGGAGTGATGAACCATTTGGTGGAGACTGAAGGCAAAGAGTATGATTTCGAAATCGACTCAGCAGGTATCGGCAGTTGGCATGTAGGCGACTTGCCCGACTATCGCATGCGTTCAACTGGAATGAAAAGAGGCTATACATTCAACCATAGGGCGCGACAAATAGAACTCAATGACTTTGCCCACTTCGACTACATCATCGGCATGGACGTGGAAAACATGAACACACTGCGCCGGATGAAAAAGCAATTCCTGAATTCCGATGAGGGCAAAGGCCAAGAATGTGCCGAACTGCTTTGTCTGGCCGATTTCCTGAAACAGCATAAAGGGCAGACCACCGTGCCCGACCCTTACTACGGACAGCAACGCGATTTTGAATTTGCCCTCGACCTGATTGAAGATGCCTGCGGGGAACTGTTCAGGCAGTTGCTTGCGGGCGATGTAGAGTGTAGAGTGTAGAGTGTAGAGTTTAGAGTGTAGAATGTAGAGTGTAGAATGTAGAGTGTAGAATGTAGAGTGTAGAATGTAGAGTTATGATTACTGTTGGAGGCAGGCGTTTTACTCCTAAACTCCCAAACTCCCAAACTCCCAAACTCCTAAAGGCATGTATTCATTCCCCCTCCTTAGAAAGGAGGGGTCAGGGGTGGTTGATAATCTGGGATATACGAGGGTTTTATGAATCGCCAGATATTACTTAGAGCCTTAAAATCAACCACCCCCAGCCCCTCCTTTCTAAGGAGGGGGGTAAGTTACATTTGTCTAAACTCCTAAACTCCCAAAAAGCAAAGAGCCTCCCCTCGGGGAGGCTGGAGGGGGTTGAACTATTCCTCGTTTTCTTTTTTCCCTCTTATTTTGTGCAGGAAGAAATTGAATGCTTCGAAACAGATTAGCACCAGTAGCGTGCTGACCATGGCCAGCACATACATGCCGACGCCGCAGGCCATGCCGACGGCAGCCGTCACCCAGAGGCCTGCTGCCGTGGTGAGTCCCTTCACCACGTTCTTCTGGAAGATAATGGTGCCGGCACCTATGAAACCGATACCCGTCACCACTTGGGCTGCAATACGGGCAGGGTCCATTCGGAGCGTCATCTGGTCTTTGGGCAGATCGTCGAATCCATGAACAGAGATGATCATGAACAGCGCCGAGCCCAAGGCCACGAGCACATGGGTGCGGAAGCCTGCAGCCTTGGTGCGGTATTCACGGTCGAGACCGATTACCGCACCAAGGGCAGTGGCTATCAATAAGCGGATGATAAATTCTTCTGTCATTACGCATTCTGCTGATTCTTCAAGTCCTCATAGAAATGAGCAACCGATGAATTAACGTAAGGTTCCAACAGGACGAGACCAATACCAAAGGTGAAAATCGTCAGGAAAATCCATCCGATGAAACTGAGGTAGAGCCAGAAGAGTTCCATCTTGTGGCCATCCATCATGCGCATGGATTTCTCTATGGCAGCGTTGCCCGAGATGGCGGGATCGTCCTTCATGATAAACGGAGTCATCGAATACGAGAGAGCCTTGATCACGCCGGGGACGACGAGCAGCAAGGTCCAAAGAATCACATAGATGTAAACCAGCAAATAGGTGATGCCGACACGTTTCCACTCTCCGTTCTTGTAACCATCAAAAACAGACTCCCAGCCTATTTCCTTTCCACGGATAAGATTCAGGAAGAACACGGAAAAGCCCCACATCAGCGGCAGACAAAGAATAGTCCAGATGAAGGAAGCTCCCCCACTGCTTGAAGGTGATGATGAGAACGGAAGGGATACCACCTGTCCTACTCCGACCGTGATGACGAGAAAAATAACCGTGGCAATGACGGCCTTATCCCATTTTCCGCCGAGCGAGGCAAGCGCTCTGTTTTTGTAACCTTGATTGGTGTCCATAATTGAAAAATATTAAAGGGTGAATAATAAGGATTATTCAATCACAACGGTGGTCCATCCGTGCTTGTCCTCTACGGTGCCGTACTGAATGCCACGGAGTGTGTCGTAGAGTTGCTTGGAAATAGGACCTGGCTTGCCGTCCTCGGAGAAGACATAGCTCTTGCCTGTCTCCAGGTCGTCAATCTTCGAGATGGGCGAAATCACGGCAGCCGTGCCGCAGGCTCCAGCCTCCTCGAAGGTTTCCAGTTCTTCCTCCGGGATGGGACGACGCTCCACCTTCAGTCCGAGGTCTTCGGCCACCTGCATGAGCGACTTGTTGGTGATGGACGGGAGGATGCTCGTCGACTCGGGCGTAACGTATGTGTTGTTCTTGATGCCGAAGAAGTTGGCAGCACCGCACTCGTCGATGTATTTCTTCTCCTTGGCGTCGAGATAGAACTCGCAGGCATAGCCCAGGTCGTGGGCCTTCTTGTTGGCCAGCAGGGAAGCGGCATAGTTGCCACCCACCTTATAGATACCCGTGCCGAGAGGAGCCGAACGGTCGTGGTCGCGGATGATGACGTAGGGATTCGTGGCGAAACCACCCTTAAAATAAGGACCTACGGGAGTTACGAAGATGAGGAAACAATATTCCGTGGCGGGATGAACACCCACCTGAGCGCTTGTACCAATGAGCAGCGGACGGATGTAGAGCGTGGCACCACTCTCGTAGGTGGGAATCCACTCCTGATTCAGACGCACCACCTTCTTCACCATTTCGCAGAACAATTCGGTGGGGAGTTCGGGCATCAGGATGCCGCGGCAGGTTGACTGCAGACGGGCTGCATTCTCCTCCATGCGGAAGACACGCACCTTGCCGTCGGGGCAGCGATATGCCTTC
Organism: Prevotella sp.; assembly: GCA_017508965.1. Taxonomy (GTDB): domain Bacteria; phylum Bacteroidota; class Bacteroidia; order Bacteroidales; family Bacteroidaceae; genus Prevotella. The sequence continues at coordinate 3,838 of JAFWQT010000139.1, forward strand.
AGTCCCTCGAATGCCTCCTGACCATAATGCAGACAGGTGGCAGCCATGTGAAGTTTCAGATATTCGTCGGAGCAAACCTCTATTTCGCCCCATTTACCATCGCGATAGTAGCATCGCACGTTGTAATCTGTCTGACGATAGCCAAACGACAGATTAGCCCAGTCAAGATTCTTCATTTTCTATTTTCTTCTTTAAAAACAATTTTGATTGCAAAAGTAAACAAATCTGCGCTCATTTGCAACAAATTCATTCAAAATTTTCAATTTTGCAGATAAAAGACACTTTTCGTTAAAAGAAATGCATCATTCACCTTGGGTGTCAGCATTCAGCAAATTCTGAATTTCCTCGTCGGTCTTGGTGAGTTTGTCGCGGCAGATTTTTATCAGTTCCTGGGCTTTCTTCAACTGGTCACTCATCTGGTCGATGTCGAGTTCATCGTTTTCCATCTTGCGCACAATCTCCTGGAGCTGGCGCATTGCTTCTTCATACTTTATCATATTGTTATCAGGATTTGTTGTTTACTTGATTAACTACTGAACGGACTGTTCCGTTCTCGAAACGGGTTTCGAGTTCATCACCCTCTTTCAACTGGGAGACGTCACGAACTGTACGCCCATTTTTCAGCGTGATGCTATAGCCTCGCTTCAGCAACCGGTTGGGGTCCAGGCCTATAAGCCGCTGGCTGAGAAGGTCAAGCTGATGGCGTTCGTCTGTGAGTTTACGGTAAAGAACGGGCTGCATGTTATTCTGCAAGACAATCAGCCGATGGCGTTCGTCCTGCAAACGATAGCCGATTGACGATCTCATCTTGACGAGCAACTGCCCGAGAAGGGCTTCCTGTCGGGTACGAACGACCGAGAAGAGCATCGGAATCTTCTGGGCATAGTTCAGCAGACGGATTTTCTCCATGTCCATCCGCTGCTTCACTTTGGCATGTATCCGCTGCTCGCAATCCTCAATTTCATCGAGCACGCTTTTCAAGTTGCTGATGAGAAAAGCTGCTGCTGCCGTTGGCGTCTTCACCCGGGTATGGCTCACCATATCCAATACGCTCTCGTCACGCTCATGACCAATGCCAGTAATCACAGGCAACGGAAAATTAGCCACATTCTCAGCAAGTGCCAATGTGTCGAAGCCGGAAAGGTCGCTGGTGGCTCCCCCACCCCGGATGATGACCACGCAATCGAAATTAAGTGAAGATTGAATAGTTAAGATTGAAGAATCTTCTTTTTTTAAACGCGCGAAAATCTTGTTGAGTGCAGCGATGACGCTCTGCTCCACCCCTTCGCCCTGCATGACGGCAGGAAAGAGTTGTGTGTGGAATCGGAAACCGTAGTCATTGTTCTCCAGTTGGTTCACGAAATCGCCGTAGCCCGCTGCATTGGCACTGCTGATGACCGCAATGCGCTGGCAGAACATCGGGAGTTGCAACTCTTTCTGCAAATCGAACACGCCCTCCTCCTTCAGCTGGCGGATGATTTCCTGCCGTTTGCGTGCCATGTCGCCCATGGTATAGGTGGGGTCGATGTCGGTTACTATCCAGGAGAAGCCATAGTTTTCGTGGAACTGGGCGCTGACCTTCAATAACACTTTCATTCCAGCATGCAACTGCTGACCGGTTACCCTTTCGAAATGAGGCCTCGCCAGTCTCCATGTGGAAGCCCAGCATTTGGCCGACGCCTTGGCTACCGGGGTATTGTTATGGTCATCCTTCTGGATGAGTTCCATATAGCAATGCCCCCTGACCTCATGTACCTCCGATAGTTCTGCCTCAACCCAATAGTCGTCAGGCATTCCAAGTTCTAATGTCTGACGAACCAAAGCGTTCAATTCAAATAAGGTCAGCGTCTTTCTCTGTTCCTCCATGATTAATTTCCTCCTATTCTTGTTTTCCCGGGGTCAACGATTTTTCCGAAATCAGGAATCCCATAGCCATAAATATTGTCGGGCCACTGGTAACGGTCACCACTCTGACGGACAAGTTCCAATATCTCACATGCCGTTTTACCGGGAAGCGCCTGCCAAAGACAAGCCACGGCACCGGCAATCAGAGGCGAAGCGAACGAGGTGCCGTTCTGTTCGCGGATTTCTCCATCGCCTGAAATCACGCAGCAGAGTCCGCCCATGGCCATCACATCGGGTTTCACGCGTCCGTCGGCAGTTGGCCCGATGCTGCTGAAAGCCGTATTAATGCCGTCGGCGCTGACAGCTCCCACCGTGAGCACATCGTCGGCATCGGCGGGAATGGTAATCTTTTTCCACGACTCATCGCCAGAATTACCTGCACTACAGACCAGCACGATGCCTTTCTTGGCCAACATGGAGGCCATGCGCGATATCATCATCGAATGACCGTCGAGCATTCTGTAAGGATAGTTCTGCTCATCATCGTCGAAATCAAAATAGCCCAGCGAAGAATTAATCACATCAACGCCCACGCTGTCGGCAAATTCCGCCGCAGCCGTCCAGAAATCTTCTTCGGCCAAACTCTCGGTCAGCGTTTGTTCGCAGCGCAAAAGCCAATATTCGGCTTCAGGTGCCGACCCCGTGAAAACGTCCTTCTCGTTGACGGCCATCACGGAAAGGACCTTAGTGCCGTGGCTGTGTTCCCGGAAGATGTTCTGGGAAGGCGGATAAACAAAATCGCGTTCTCCAGCCTTCTTAATGCGAGTAAAAGCAGGAATATGGTCAACATACTGAAAACCGCCGTCGAGAACGGCTATCAGCATTCCCTGACCGCGAAAGCCGGCCTCGTGGAGTTCATCGAGATGAATCATCGACAGTTGCTTCGCCGTGGAATTATTCTCTGATGTTATTTCATCGAATGGCTTCGTGCGACGTGGGCACTCGAAAGGCTTCAAGGAATCCGGTTCCTCATAGACTTTCGTGATGCTGCTGACAAAAGGAAGGCCGCTTATCGATTCAGGCAACGACAAACTGTCGGAACAAACCAGCACGGAATTGTTCCATTTGCTTTTCCCCACCACTTTTACACCCCTGCGCTGCAGGATATCAATGTAAGCCTGCGAGACTGGCAAATCGGTAGAATCTATCTCAAGATGCTGTCGCTGCCTGCGGGCAATGGCGCGCTCGGAGAGAAATTGCTCTGGGTGCTTAAGCGTGTACTGGCAACCCTGCTTGTTGCTCAACTCAATCCGGAATAGCCGTGTCTTTCCTTCAGCTAACGAAGGAAAAGTCATCAGCAACACCAATAAAAAACAGCAGAAAATATTGTGTTTCATTCTATACTTTAATTACGTTCTTTCCGCTCGGCAGCAACATCCATTCCATTGGGCAGAAGCACCTCTTCTGAGTATCGGAACTCATGGTTCTGCAGGAAGATATGATTCAGCGTATAGGCAAGGGAGTCAAGTGTCTGTTCTCTCAACTTCGGTTTCAGTTCACATTCCCACACGGTGATGCAATGCCATCCCATCCGCGCCAGCTGTTGCTGCTCATCGATGTCGCGATGCTGGTTGCGACTGATTTTGGCCAACCAAAACTGGCGGTTGGTATGTGGAATCTTACAGCACGGAGAATTCAGCACTTCCGAATCGTCTGCGGCAATGGTTACATGATGACCATGCCAAAAACATCCGTTCACAAAGATGCACGTACGATACTTACGTAGCACCAAGTCAGGATGGCCCGGCAACCGCTTGTGGTTCAGCCTGTAGCGGAATCCCCTTCTCCACAGTCCTTTGCGCACAATCAGTTCTGGCTTCGTGTCCTTCGAACGGATAGCAGCCATATTGTTGTGTCGCTGTTGTGGAGACAGTTTGTCCATCGGATTATTCTCTCAATTCCCAGTCCACATCGAAGTCGTCGCCTTCGTCAACCACCTTCACGTCGAAGACCACGTCTTTTCCGTCGAGCTTGCCTTTGAGCACACCCTGATAGTTCTTGCCGGTCTTATCGTCCAACGAAAACTCTGTGACCTCCAGCGTCTTGCCATTTGCACGCTCTTCGTCGATAATTGCCGACTGAACACGGTCGGTGAGCTTCTTCTCCGAAACGATGCATCCGTTCAGCAATACTAAGGCTGAGAATGCGATAACCATTGAAACAAAATACTTCTTCATAAGTCAATCAATTTAAGATTAAGCAGCAGCGCTGCATTTTAAACTTTGGTGCAAATGTACACATTATTATTTAAAACTGAAAGACTTTCGGTTTTAAATTAGGTCATCTGAGAAATAATTCGTAATTTTCTGGAAATTACTTTCGCTCGACAAAAAAAAATTAAAACAAGTTTTATTTGTTTTTGTTCTCACTTATTCGTAATTTTGCAGCAAAATTATGGACAACAAGCAAAAGACACTGGAATTAGGAACCAAGCCCGTCGGCAAATTGCTCATGCAATATGCTTTACCTGCTATGGTGGCCATGACGGCATCAAGCCTCTACAACATCATCGACCGCGCCTTCATTGGTCAGGTGGTGGGTCCGGAGGCAATTGCCGGTTTGGGAATCACCTTCCCCCTGATGAACCTGAGCGGTGCTTTCGGCGCTGCCGTCGGTGTAGGTGCATCGACCTGTATTTCCGTAAAACTAGGACAAAAAGACTATGAAGTTGCCGAGCATCTGCTGGGAAACACCGTGACCCTGAATCTTATCGTGGGTCTGTTATTCATGGTTGTATGCTTTATCTTCCTGAATCCCATCCTGCTATTCTTCGGTGCCAGCGAGGCCACGCTGCCTTATGCCCGCGAATTCATGGAAGTCATTCTGGCAGGTAACATCATCACCCACATGTATTTCGGAATGAATGCCGTGCTGCGAGCAGCCGGAAAGCCGCGACATGCCATGTATGCCGTGCTCTTCACGGTCGGAATGAACATCATGTTGGTCATCGCATTCGTTTGGTGGTTCAGGTGGGGAATCCGTGGAGCGGCACTTGCCACCATCATCTCGCAGTCGATGGCTTTGTGCTGGCAGATGTGGCTGTTCTCCGACAAGAAGGAACTCATCCACCTGAAGCGAGGCATATACAAACTGAAGGCAAATCTTGTGAAGAACATCATTTCGATAGGCATCTCCCCGTTCCTGATGAATGCCACAGCATGTATTGTGGTGATATTCATGAACAATCTGTTTGTCCGATATGGAGGCGACATGGCGGTGGGTGCATATTCCATTGCCAACTCCATCTGCATGGTGTTCTTCATGCTGGTCATTGGCGTCAACCAAGGCATGCAGCCCATTGCAGGCTACAACTATGGAGCTGAGAAATACGACCGCATGATGCGCGTTTTGTGGCTGGCCATCACAGCTGCCACCTGCATTCTGCTTGTAGGATGGAGCCTGGCAATGCTCTTCCCCAGAGAAATGGCACGCATCTTCACCACCGACAAGACGCTTATCGAAATGGCAGGCCGAGGCATCCGCCTGAACATGATTGTGTTTTTCGTGGTTGGAGGTCAGGCAGTCATCACCAATTTCTTCCAATGCATTGGACAAGTGAAAATAAGTATATTCCTCTCTCTTACGCGCCAGCTCATCATACTCATACCATTGGCCTTCATTCTGCCAAGATTCCTTGGACTCGATGGTGTCTGGTATGCAATGGCCGCCAGCGACTTTCTGTCGGCAGCCATGACCTGGCCGTTACTCCTCGTCTTCCTCAGAAGATTCAAAGGCGTTGAACAAGTTGAAAACCTTAAACCTCAAAATGGATAAAATCATCATTAACATAGGTCGCCAGTTCGCTTCAGGCGGCCGCTATATCTCGAAAAAACTCTGCGAGGAGTTTGGTTGTCAGTATTTCGACAAGGAAATTCTTGACATTGCCGCCAAGGAAAGCGGGTTCACGCCAGCTGTGTTTAAGAAGAATGACGAGAAGAAGAACTTCATTCACACGCTTTTTCATCTGCATGCGCCAATGCTTTCCGACGACAATTTCTATAACAACAAATTCTCTGAAGAGAGCCTTTTCCAGTTCCAGTGCGATGCCATCAAAAAGGCAGCTAGCCAAGGCAGCTGTCTGTTCATTGGGCGCTGTGCCGACTATGTGCTGCGCAACGAGCCTAACACGGTGAGCATCTTCCTGACTGCCGACCTTAAAGACCGCATCAGCAGGACCATGGAGCGCAGTCAGGTGGACGAGGAAGCTGCGGTGAAAATGATCAGCAAGAAAGAAAGTACACGCTCTTCTTACTACAACTACTACACAGGCAAGAAGTGGGGAGCTGCCGAAAGCTACGATCTCTGCGTCAACACCTCTATTCTCGGTCTCGACGAAACTGCGAAATTCTTAGCAGAATTCATCAGGAAAAAATGCGGAAGATAGGCATTCTAAGCGACACTCACGCCCATTGGGACGAGAAGTATCTGCACTACTTCGAACCCTGCGACGAGATATGGCACGCCGGCGATATCGGGTCAATTGAAGTAGCCCAGAAGTTAGCCGAATTCCGTCCGCTGAAGGCTGTCTACGGCAACATCGACGGAGGCGACCTTCGGCGCATCTTTCCCGAAACTCTTAGATGGAAGTGCGAGGAAGTGGATGTGTTGATGAAGCACATAGGCGGGTATCCCGGCAATTATGATCCAAGCATCCGTGCCACGATATTCCGCAATCCGCCACAACTCTTCATCAGCGGCCACTCGCATATCTTGAAGGTGAAGTTCGACAAGACGCTCGGTCTACTGCATATCAATCCCGGCGCCGCCGGGCTCTACGGATGGCATAAGGAGCGGACGCTGATAAGATTGACCATCGAAGGCAATAAATTCACCGATTGTGAGGTTATTACATTAGAAAACAGACAATAATAAAAACAGATAAGATATGAAAAGAACAATCGTTATTACCGGCGGAGCCGGATTCATTGGAAGTCATGTGGTTCGCCTCTTCGTGAACAAGTATCCTGACTATCACATCATCAATCTCGACAAACTGACGTATGCCGGAAACCTGGCCAACCTCAAAGACATAGAGGATAAGCCTAACTACGAGTTTGTCAAGATGGACATCTGCGATTTCGACGCCTTCTACCAGCTGATGCAGGACAAGAAGGTGGACGGTATCATCCATCTTGCAGCCGAATCGCACGTGGACCGCTCCATCAAAGATCCCTTCACCTTCGCCAAGACAAACGTTATGGGCACACTCTCGTTGCTTCAAGCAGCCAAGCTCTATTGGGAGTCGCTGCCCGAAAGATACGAGGGCAAGCGCTTTTACCACATTTCTACCGACGAGGTGTATGGAGCACTGGAACTGACACACCCAGAGGGTATCGAGCCTCCGTTCACCAGCACGGCATCGTCATCAGAGCATCACCTGGCATACGGCGACAAATTCTTCCTGGAAACCACGAAGTATAATCCCCATTCACCGTATTCTGCTGCCAAAGCATCGAGCGACCATTTTGTTCGTGCCTACCACGACACCTATGGCATGCCTGTCATCGTAACTAACTGCTCTAACAACTACGGTCCCTATCAGTTCCCCGAGAAACTGATTCCGCTGTTCATCAACAACATCCGCCACCGTAAGCCGCTTCCCGTCTATGGCAAGGGTGAGAATGTGCGCGACTGGCTGTTCGTTGAGGACCATGCCCGTGCCATTGACCTCATTTTCCACAAAGGAATAATCGCCGAGACCTACAACATCGGTGGTTTTAACGAGTGGAAGAACATCGACATCATAAAGGTGGTCATCAATACCGTTGACCGTCTGCTTGGACGTAAGGAAGGTGAGGATATGGACCTCATCACGTTTGTTACCGACCGTGCCGGCCACGACCTTCGTTATGCCATCGACTCCAGTAAACTTCAGAAAGAACTAGGTTGGGAACCCTCGTTGCAGTTCGAGGAGGGCATTGAGAAGACCGTCCGTTGGTATCTCGACAACCAGGACTGGCTTGACAACGTCACCTCTGGCGACTATCAGAAGTATTACGATAACATGTACGCTAACCGTTAATTTTACAGCATGTTGCGACTCTGTCGCAACCCCAAAATTATGAAAAAGATCTTGCTTTTAGGCTCAGGAGAACTGGGTAAGGAATTCGTTATTGCCGCCATGAGGGCTGGCCAGTATGTAATTGCTTGCGACCGCTACGATAATGCGCCCGCCATGCAGGTGGCCGATGAGCGCGAAGTGTTCTCCATGCTCGACGGCGATGCCCTTGAGGCGGTGGTAAAAAAGCACCAGCCCGACATCATCGTTCCCGAGATTGAAGCCATCCGCACGGAGCGTCTTTTCAAGTTCGAAGAGCAGGGCATTCAGGTGGTACCGTCGGCCCGTGCCGTCAACTACACCATGAACCGCCGCGCCATCCGTGACCTTGCTGCAAAGGAACTTGGTCTGCGCACGGCCAAATATTTCTATGCCAAAACCTTCGATGAATTCAAGCGTGCTGCCGACGAGATTGGATTCCCCTGTGTGGTAAAACCGCTAATGTCGTCTTCAGGCCACGGTCAGAGTTACGTACACAACGACGACGAACTGGAACAGGCTTTCCGTGAGGCAATGGAAGGCAGTCGCGGCGACGTAAAGGAAGTCATCATCGAGGAGTTCATCGATTTCGAATCCGAATTCACGCTGCTCACCGTCACACAGCAGCATGGCTGGCCCACGCTGTTCTGTCCGCCCATTGGTCATGTGCAGAAGGGTGGCGACTATCGTGAATCGTGGCAGCCGTACAAGATTTCAGACGAAGCCCTGAAACAGGCACAGCACATGGCCGACCAAGTGACCAAAGCGTTGACAGGTGCCGGCATCTGGGGCGTTGAATTCTTCCTGACCAAGCAGGGCGAGGTTATCTTCTCTGAGTTGTCACCGCGTCCGCATGACACGGGTATGGTAACGCTTGGACATACAACCAATCTCTCGGAGTTTGAACTGCATTTCCGTGCCGTAATGGGATTACCTATCCCAGCCATTCATCTGGAGCATGCCGGAGCATCGGCCGTCATTCTTTCACCCGTGGAAGCCAACACCCCCGTAGACCGCTCATTGCTGCCCTACAATCTGGAGGAAGCGCTGAAAGAAGACCGCACACGCATCCGCATTTTCGGAAAGCCCGAGGCCCACAAAGGCCGTCGCATGGGCGTGGTGCTTTGCTATGGTGAGGTGGGCGACGATGTCGATGCCCTGCGCGACAAAGCCAAACGACTGGCCAAAACCGTTTTGGGTACAGAACCGTATATGAAGAAATGATAGGGAAAATCCTTAATTTGCCAAAAATAGCCGACCCGAGGGGCAACCTGACCGTGGCCGAAGGATTGGACAAGGTGCCATTTGACATTAAGCGGGCTTATTGGGTTTATGACGTACCGGCGGGAGAGGGCCGCGGTGGCCATGCCCATAAAAAACTACGCCAGTTGGTGATTGCCCTCAGCGGTTCATTTCACGTAACACTGGATGATGGTCATGAGCGCAAGACCGTTTTGCTGAACCACCCCTGGCAGGGACTGCTCATCGATATTAACACATGGCGTACGCTCGAAGATTTCTCTTCTGGAGCCGTTTGTCTTGTCCTCGCCTCGGAGCATTATGAAGAAGACGATTATATCTACGATTACGACGAGTTCTTAACTTACATTGGATGTTCACGATAAGACGATATAGGAAAGAAGATCAAAAGACCTGGGATAAATATGTGTCTCAGGCCCGTAATGCTACTTTCCTGTTCTATCGGAATTATATGGACTACCATGCTGACCGCTTTGAGGATTTCTCACTGATGTTTTATGTAGATAATCATCTGCATTCCATCCTGCCGGCTAACATCAAGGGTGATACGCTTTATTCGCATCAAGGACTGACCTACGGTGGTTTGGTGATGAATATTGATGTGACTGCATCTGATGTTGTCCAGTTATTTAGGGAACTAAATGATTGGCTCAGAGCAGCAGGTATTAGTAAGGTGGTCTATAAGCCGGTGCCTTGGGTTTATCATCAGCATGCTTCTGAGGAAGACCTGTATCCTCTTTTCTGGATTTGCAATGCCAAAGTTGTCTCACGTGATATTGGTACTGTGATATTCATGCAGCAGCATCTGCGATGGAGAAAGGATCGTCGCCGCCGTCTGCGCCGCGCAAAAGAACTATGCGTAGAGGTAAGGCGTGAGGATAATTTCCGGGCGTTTTGGCCGGTGTTGGAGAAAAATCTGGCAGATCGTCATGGCGTTCGGCCTGTTCACACTGTTGAGGAGATGGAGTTGCTCCATTCTCGCTTTCCCAAGAACATAGTGCAGTATAATGCTTATTTCGAAGGGCAGGTTGTTGCAGGACTGACATTTTATCTGTCACCGCAGGTACTTCATGGACAGTATTGCTCTTCAACACCATTGGGAAAGCAGATTGGTGCTGTCGATGCCATCTATGAACAAGCGATGTATGAAGACTTTCCTGACTTTGAGTACCTCGATTTTGGGCGCTCTACAGAAGGTGACGGTTCTATTCTCAACGGCGGATTGATTGCCCAGAAGGAAGGTTTTGGGGGTCGCGCCATCTGTTACGATACTTACGAATGGACGTTATGATGAAGTATTTGGATTTAAAACGAATCAACGAGCCCTACGAGCATGCAGCCGACGAGGTGCTGCGCAGCGGATGGTATTTGCGGGGAGAGGCCACACGTCGCTTCGAGCAGAACTATGCGAAATACATTGGAACGAAATATTGCATCGGTTGTGGCAATGGTTTAGATGCTCTTACACTCATTTTGCGTGCCTATAAGGAAATGGGCGTGATGAAGGACGGCGATGAAATTATTGTGCCTGCCAACACTTATATTGCCAGTATTCTTGCCATCACTGAAAACCGCCTTGTGCCCGTCCTCATAGAACCCGACATCCATACGCTTCAGATTGATGACGAACTCATCGAACAAGCCATCACAGCGCGTACACGCGCCATCATGATTGTTCATCTTTATGGCCGTTGTGCATATACCGAACGAATTGGTGACATTTGCCACCGACATGGATTAAAGCTGATTGAGGATAACGCACAGGCTCATGGCTGTAAATATAAGGAAATGCGAACAGGTTCTCTCGGAGACGCTGCAGGCCATAGTTTCTACCCCACAAAAAACCTCGGCGCTCTCGGAGATGCAGGAGCCGTAACCACTGATGATGAAGAATTGGCCAAAATGATTCGCGCCATTGCGAACTATGGCAGCGAACGTCGTTATGTATTCGACTATATCGGGCGCAACTCTCGTATGGACGAATTGCAGGCAGCCATTCTTGATGCAAAGCTACATGACCTCGATGCCATGAACGAGCGCCGGAAGGCTATAGCTGCTATTTATATTAATAATGTAAGACATCCGGACATTATTATCCCCCAGTCTGACGGGGACAACGTTTATCACATATTTCCTATTCTCACGGCACGCCGCGACGAACTCCGCCAGTATCTCTTGGCACATGACGTTGAAACCGAAATCCACTACCCTATTCCACCACATCAGCAGAAATGCTACTCGCAATGGAACGCCCTTTCGCTGCCTGTCACCGAACGCATTCACCGCGAAGAATTGTCATTGCCCTGCCATCCTGCCATGAAACAAGAAGAGGCCGACCATGTGGTCAGCCTCCTCAATCAATTTACGGCATCAAAAGAACTGTGACGCTGCGTGCTGCCTGCGCGCCCATCACCAGCACCTGAGCAATATCTGCAGTCTTCGACGGACCGCTGATGAATGTTCCGTAGCCGTCGTATTCCTTGTCAAACTCGATGCGCTTATAAGCCTCGTGCATGTTGTTCACTATCTCGCTCTTCGGCATCAGGATAACTAGATTCTCCGAAATAAAACAGACGGCTTTTTCCTTCATTTGCTGTGGAATCCAAATGCAGCCGTTTTCCGCAACGCCAAACATTCCACGGATAACACCGACATCGGTACCGTTCAAGTCGCGGGCACGCCCCACCGTGTCAGGATTTCTTGTGGCAACGGTTATTTCCGGCAGATTACTTGCAATCTCCTTGGCATCGGGATAGAGATCCTTAATCAGTTTATTGATATCACGCCCGGAATCCACTTCTATCACCTGTCCTCCCACGCTCTCGCTCATTTTTATGAACTGTACCAATGGGTCGGGATAAGTGATGGCCTTGATATCATCGAGCGAAGGCATGTCGTATTTCACCTTCACGTTCTCGCGATACCTTTTCAATATATCTTCTTTATTACTCATAATGTCATTCTACAATTTACGGTTACACAAATTCACACTTTACCTTTTTTCCAAAGCGTGTGGAAGGTTTGTTTCGGGAAAGTCATCATCTTATGTCCCTCGGCCCACGGATTCAGTCCGCAGTTGATAAGGGCATCGGGAACGAAGTTGGCCAGCGGGGCAAACTTCAGCGCCGTGTTATACATGCCGCTGCTGCCAAAGACCAGGTTCATACCCTTACACATTATCTTCTTTTGGGGATTAGCCGTGCCGAATTCGTCCAACTGCTGACGCCACTGATAAATCTGGTCGCCAAGGTTCACTTTCACCGGACAAACCGTCTGACAACTCAGGCAGAGCGTACAAGCCGAGACATTGCCGCTGTGCTGATACTTGTCGCGCAACATTCCGAGATTGATGCCGATAGGACCGGGGATGAAATAACTATAGGAATAACCGCCCGAACGACGATACACCGGACAGGTGTTCATGCACGAACCGCAGCGAATGCACTTCAGCACTTCCCAATGCTCTTCGTTGCCCACCCATTCCGAGCGTCCGTTGTCCACCAGGATAATGTGCATCGGTGCAGCCGTCGGACGAGCCTTGCGGAAATGCGAGGTATAAGTTGTGGTGGGCTGTCCCGTACCTGCACGGCAGAGCATGCGCTGGAACACAGCCAGACTGTCGTAGTTGGGGATTACCTTCTCCAAGCCCATGGCAGCAATGTGCAGTTTGGGGCACGAAGTGCTCATGTCGGCATTGCCTTCGTTGGTGCACACCACGATGTCACCCGTCTCGGCAATTCCGAAGTTTGCGCCCGTCATTCCTGCATCTGCCGTCAGGAATTCATTGCGCAGACTCAATCGGGCCTGGTAAGTGAGATACGTGGGGTCGTGATTTCCTTTTTCCGAGCCAAGCTTCTCCTCGAACAACTCGCCCACGTCGTCGTGATTCAAGTGAATAGCCGGCATCACGATATGGCTGGGCTTCTGTCCTTTCAGCTGAATGATGCGCTCGCCAAGGTCGGTCTCCACCACTTCAATGCCGTTCTTCTCAAGATAAGGATTCATCTCGCACTCCTCGGTAAGCATCGACTTCGACTTCACTATCTTCTTAACGTTGGCTTTCTTCAGGATGCCCAGCACGATTTCGTTAAACTCCTGCGCGTCTTTTGCCCAGTGCACGATGCAACCGTTCTTCTCGGCATTGGTAGAAAACTGTTCCAGATACTCGTCCAAATGAGTCACGGTATGACGCTTGATCTGAGACGCCTTCTCGCGCAACTGCTCCCATTCTTCCAGGCCATAGGCCATGTTGTCTCGCTTGGTACGCACGCTCCAGAAGGTAGCGTCGTGCCATTTTGCATATGTCTGGTTCTTTAAGAACTCTTTTGCTGCTTTACTGTGTCCTGTACTCATAATGTTTTCGTTATTACGTTATAACGTTTGTCGATTATAATCCTGCGGCCAGAATTTCAACTACATGCTTGAACTTGATGTTCATGCCTTCTTTCTTAGCCACACCGGCCATGTGCATCAGACAAGAACAGTCGGGACCTGTTACGTATTCGGCACCCGTCTGCATGTGTCTTTGCACCTTGTCCTGGCCCATCTTAGCACAGATGGCTGTTTCCTCAACCGAGAACATGCCACCGAAACCGCAGCACTCGTCGGGACGCTCGGGCTCTACTACCTCACAGCCATCGACCAATTGCAGCAGGTCGCGAATCTTGTTGAACTTCTTCACATGTTCTTCCGACGGAGAAGAAAGTCCCAGTTCCCTGACGCCATGGCACGAATTGTGCAGGCTCACCTTGTGGGGGAATGTTCCAAGAGCATGGTCCACCTTCACCACATCGTGCAGGAACTCAACTACATCCATGCATTTCTTGGCCGTCACGCACTCATGCCCGGCCATCAGCCGTTCATAGTTGATTCTCACGAAAGCCGTACAGCTCACCGAAGGAGCCACCACATAGTCGAAGCCTTTGAATTTCTCTTCAAACTTCTCGGCCAGCGGCACAGCCATTTTCTCGAATCCGGCGTTTGCCATCGGTTGCCCGCAACACGTCTGACCTTCAGGATAGTCCACGTCTAATCCCAAATGCTTCAACAGCTTATACGTGGCCACACCTACCTCCGGATAGAGTGCGTCCACATAACAGGGGATGAATAGTCCGATTTTCATAATGATTTTGCTTAACAGATTTTTAGTCAATGTTTTTCTTCTGAGTGCAAATATAATAAAAATTTCGCCAACACCTTTATTTTTCTTCGTTTTTTTTCAGTGTCGATTATTTTTTTTATCTTTGCAGGCCAAATCATTTATAAAAAGCGAAAATGGTAGTTTGCATTGCAGAGAAACCCAGCGTGGCACGCGACATTGCCCGCATCATCGGAGCCAACAGTTCTCATCAGGGCTACATGGAAGGTAACGGCTATCAGGTGACGTGGACTTTCGGCCACCTGTGCACCCTGAAAGAACCCCACGACTACACCCCGATGTGGAAGACGTGGAGCCTCTCGTCGCTGCCCATGATTCCCCAGCGCTTCGGCATCAAGCTCATCGAGGAGGAGAGCATCAAGAAGCAGTTCGCCATCATCGAGAAACTGATGCAGGCGGCCGACGGCATCGTCAACTGCGGCGACGCCGGACAAGAGGGTGAACTCATCCAGCGATGGGTGATGCAGAAGGCACAGGCCAAGTGTCCGGTAAAGCGTCTGTGGATTTCGTCGATGACCGACGAGGCCATCCGCGAAGGCTTCCGCCAGCTGAAAGACCAGGCAGAATACCAGCCGCTTTATCTGGCAGGACTTTCACGCGCCATCGGCGACTGGATTCTCGGCATGAATGCCACGCGTCTCTACACGCTGAAATATGGTCAGAACAAACAGGTGCTTTCCATCGGACGCGTACAGACGCCGACGCTGGCACTCATCGTGAACCGCCAGAAAGAAATCGACAGTTTCAAGCCCGAACCCTATTGGGTGCTCTCCACCATCTATCGCGACACCACCTTCACAGCCACTCAGGGCAAATTCATGAGCAAGGAAGAGGGCGAAAAGGCTTTCCAACTCATTGCCGACAAGCCCTTCGAAGTAACCAGCGTGCAGAAGAAGGCCGGAAAGGAATTGCCTCCACAGCTCTACGACCTCACTTCGCTCCAGGTTGACTGCAACAAGAAGTTCGGCTATTCGGCCGAAATGACGCTCAATCTCATACAAAGTCTTTACGAGAAAAAGTTCACCACCTATCCCCGCGTCGATACCCAATACCTTTCCGACGATATCTATCCCAAGTGCCCGGGCATCATGAACGGACTCTTTCAGACACGCTTCGGCAACGTGGCGCCCTATGCAGAACTCGTCCGTCCACTTGGCGGCAAACCGCTGAAAAAGGACAAGAAAGTGTTCGACACCTCGAAGGTGACCGACCACCACGCCATCATCCCCACCGGCGTTCCGCCCCACGGACTGAGCGACATGGAGCAGCACGTGTTCGACCTCGTTGCCCGCCGCTTCATCGGAGCCTTCTATCCCGAGTGCAAATTCTCCACCACCACCGTCCTGGGCAAGGCCGGCGAAGTGGAGTTCAAGGTCACCGGCAAAGAAATCCTCGACCCGGGCTGGCGCGCCGTACAGTATGTGGCAGCATCACAACAACAACCCACCGACGAGGAAAAAGAGAAGAAAGACGAGGAACGCACCCTGCCCACCTTCGTGAAAGGCGAAAGCGGTCCCCACACCCCTACCCTCACCGAGAAGCAGACCACGCCTCCCCCCTACTACACCGAAGCCACGCTGCTGCGCGCCATGGAAACCGCCGGCAAGTTTGTGGAAGACGAAGAGCTGCGCGCTGCCCTGAAGGAGAACGGCATCGGCCGCCCCTCTTCGCGGGCAGGCATTATCGAAACACTTTTCAAGCGCCACTACATCCGGCGCGAGCGAAAGCGCCTGGTGGCCACTCCCACGGGCATCGAACTCATCGGTCTCATCAAGGAAGAACTGCTGAAAAGCTGCGAGCTGACGGGCATCTGGGAAAAGAAGCTGCGCGACATCGAGCACCTTAAATACGACCCCGCTCAATTCATCCAGGAACTGAAGCAGCAAATCACCGTCATCGTCAATCAGGTGCTCTCCGACAGCACCAACCGCCGTATCTCATCCGGACAATAAAACGCCTTCCTTTCCGTTATATTGTTTGATGACGAAAAAGTTCACCATATATATATTATTGTGTCTGCTCCTCACCGCCTGCGGGGCCGACCATTATATGAAGAAAGGCGAAAAGGCGCTGGCCATCGGCGAATACTACGATGCCTCCGTCTACTTCAAGCGCGCCTATGCCTCCACTTCTGCCAAAGAGCGCGACCTGCGAGGCAAACGCGCCGGACGAATGGCCTACGCCTACCACAAGATGGGCTCAACGCAGAAAGCCATTGCAGCCTACCGCAACCAGATTCGCTACAAGCAAGACTCGCTGCCCACTCATCTCGACTACGCCCGCCTGTTGCTCAAGAACGGCAACTACAAGGAGGCCGCCGAAGAGTTTCAGGCAATTCTCGACTCCACTCCCAATAACCAGCTGGCCCGCGACGGACTGAAATCGGCGCTTACCGCTCCGCAAATCAAGCAGCAGGGCTCGCGCTATACCGTCAAGAAGATGGACATCTTTAACTCGCGACGGTCTGATTTCTCCCCCATGCTTTGCGGCGACGAGCACGACCAGCTGTTCTTTACCTCAACTCGCAACGAGGCCCAAGGCGATGAACTCAGCGGCATCACGGGAACAAAGGCAGGCGACATATTCTATGCACAGAAAGACGACAAGGGCAAATGGGGCAAGGTGCAGACCATCGAGAGCGGATTGAACACCGACCACGACGAGGGTGCCTGCTGTTTCTCGCCCGACCAGCGCGTGATGTATTTCACCCAATGTGCCTCCGACCCCTCCTATCCCCGCTTTGCCACCATCATGACCAGCAACCGCTCGGATGCTGCCTGGGGCAAAGGGACGCTTCTTGAAATCTCACGCGACACGCTCTCCAGCTATGCCCACCCCGCCATCTCGCCCGACGGTGAATGGCTCTACTTCGTCAGCGACATGCCCGGAGGCGAAGGCGGACTCGACATCTGGCGCGTGCGGCTCACGGCTGCCGGACTCGGAGGCGTGGAGAATCTTGGCAAACCCGTCAACACCGAGGGCGACGAGATGTTCCCGACATTCCGTCCCAACGGCGACCTCTATTTCTCCAGCGACGGTCATCCGGGCCTTGGCGGTCTCGATATTTTCATTGCCAAGGTGGGAAACGACCGTAAATACCACTTGGAGCACCCCGGCTATCCGCTCAACTCACAGGGCGACGACTTCGGAATGACCTTCGAGGGACCTCACAACCGCGGTTTCTTCTCGAGCAACCGAGGCGACGGACGCGGGTGGGACCATATCTACTCGTTCGAAAATCCCGAAATAATCCAGACCATCAAGGGATGGGTTTACGAGATGGACGGCTACGAACTGCCTGCCGCCCAGGTGTATCTCGTGGGCAACGACGGCACCAACCTGAAGCTGTCCGTCAAGATGGACGGCTCGTTCGAGCAGGTGGTCGAGCCCGGAGTGGACTACGTGATGCTAGCCACCTGTCCTGGATTCCTGAACCACAAAGAGGAAATCAGCATCCGTCCGACGGAGAAATCCGAAGAGCACGTGCTGCAGTTCCCGCTGGCCAGCATCCGTGTGCCGGTCTTGATAGACAATATTTTCTACGACTTCGACAAGGCAACGCTGCGCCCCGAATCGTCAGCGGCACTCGACGAACTGGTGAAAATGCTTCAGGAGAATTCCAACATCACCATCGAACTATCGGCCCATGCCGACTATCGCGGCTCGGCCAACTACAACAAGAACCTTTCGCAACGGCGTGCCGAGACCGTGGTACGCTATCTTATCGACCACGGCGTGGCCAAAGACCGCCTGACGCCCGTGGGCTACGGCAAGGAGAAGCCAAAGACCATACGCAAGAAAGTGGTTGAGAAATACCCGTGGCTGAAGGAGAACGACGTGCTCACCGAGGAATTTATCAAGGCGCTCGACCCCGAGAAGCAGGAGATTTGCAACCAGCTGAACCGCCGCACCGAGTTCACCGTGCTGCGCACCACCTACGGAATGTTCGACGAAAAGGGCCAGCTGAAGAATCCTCCCAAGCCTAAGCCAAAAGAAGAAACCGGCTCCGACGATGATTTCTACTTAGATTTCTAACGGTTGGCAGTTCAGAATAATCCTTACATTTCTGCTTCAGCAATCCGAAGCAAAGTAGCGAAAAGAATCAGGGATTTGGGTGGATAAAATGCTTTTAAAGTGCAGAAAGCAGGCTTCCGCCCATCAAAAGACAGGCTTTTAAAGTTCAAATAATAGGCTTTTGAAGTTCAAAAGATAATCATTTAAAGTTCGGATAAAGTTCATTTAGACTGTAATTGGGCCCTAATTACAGTCTAAAAGCCTATGATTTAAAGTTCAGATGATTTTTGGAGAAAGCCAAAACGCTGCTTTCTCCTTCTAAAGGTTTTATTATCAATAAGTTGCAAAAAACGTCTCAAAACTCGCGTATTTGCCGCCAAAAGTACATTTGATGAATTTCGCGCGAGTCTCAACGCACCAAAAATCAGAATTATCTTGACGTTTCTTCAACTTGCCTTATACAAAGATAAAGCCTCTTCGCCCAATGAGTTTGGACGTAAGACAGGTTTTTATAATGAATAATGCAAGAAAAAGGGGCGGAAGTTTGCATTTGTGCGCGCTATGTCGTACTTTTGTAAAATAAAAAAAAGATTATGAGCAACCAAAAAGAAAACAAGCGCCTCGCGTCGCTCGACGTGCTCAGAGGCATCACCGTGGCAGGAATGATTCTGGTGAACAACGAGGCGGGAGACACCTTCACGCCATTGGCACACTCTAAATGGAACGGCATGACGCCCTGCGACTTGGTGTTTCCCTTCTTCCTTTATATCATGGGAATCTCCACGTTTCTTTCGTTGCGCAAATTCGGATTCAAATGGTCGCCGGCGGTGGCGCGGAAGATTGCAAAGCGCACCATACTGATTTTCCTTATCGGACTCGGCATTAACTGGCTGAGCAACGTAGTAGGAGGCGACTGGGGACTGGGGAATCTGCGCATCATGGCGGTGCTGCAGCGCATAGCGCTCTGCTACTGTGCGGTCTCGCTGCTGGCGCTCTTCGTCAATCATAAGTACAGCCTCCACATCGCCATCGGGCTGCTGGCCATCTATACCGTCATATTGTTGCTGGGCAACGGCTATGCCACAGACGCTTCAAACATAGCGCTGTGCATAGACAAGGCCATTCTGGGCGGCAACCACTTGTACACCCACTCCCCCATCGACCCCGAAGGACTGTTGGGCACCATCCCGGCCATCGCCCACACGCTGATAGGCTTCTGGTGCGGACGGGCCATGATGCAGGCGGAAAGCACCAGCGAAAAGGTATTGCGTTTCCTGCTCGCCGGGGCAGTCCTTGTGTTCGCGGGTTATCTGCTTTCCTACGGATTGCCGCTGAACAAGAGTATCTGGAGCCCAAGTTTTACGCTGATGACCACGGGACTTGCTTCGCTGCTGCAAGGCATTCTGATGTACACCATCGACATTAAAAACCACCGCAACTGGACTACCCCATTCCTGGTGTTTGGCGTCAATCCGTTGTTCCTCTATGTGCTGAGCGAAGTGATGGCGATAGTTTGCTGGAATGTCGGACTTTACAGCATGCTCAACAACGGAATTCATGCTATAGTCACCAATAACCAATGGGCATCGCTCTGCTTCGCATTGGTCATCGTAACAGTATGCGGTCTCATAGGCTGGTGGCTCTATAAGCGCAAGATATTTATTAAGATTTGATTTAATGTAGAATGTAGAGTGTAGAATGTAGAATTATGATAACCGGGCAAGCCCAGAATCTGTGCTAAAAACTGCCTATAAAAGTAATCATAATTCTACATTCTACACTCTACATTCTCAATTATCAAAACCGGTATTCCACGAAAGCCTCCATGGCCTCGTAGCATGCCAGTCCTAAGCGGTCGTAGGCTTGGGCTGTTTCACGGTTACGGTCTTCGGCACGCTGCCAGAACAGGCGCTCATCGTTGCCGAGGAAGGGAGCACTCTCCATCTGACTCTGATGCTTCAGAATGGCATTCCGCTTTTCACGGAGTTCCTCGGGACTCATGGGAACGCACATCTCAATATCTGCCACATCCCATTCGGCCCAGGCGCCACGATACATCCAAATGCGGCAGTCGGCCACCCATGCTGCGCCCGCTTTCTTCTCTTCGTCAACGGCAGCCAGCACGGCATCGGTGCATTTGCGGTGGGTGCCATGAGGATCGGCAAGGTCGGCAGCCACATAAACCTGATGCGGCTTAATGTCGGCCAACAGTCGGCGGATGGGTTCCACGTCGCGCTCCGTCATGGGCAGTTTCTCTATTTTACCGCTTTCATAGAAAGGCAGCTCAAGGAAATGAATATGACTGCCGGGAATACCATTGTAGGCACAAGCCAGTCGAGCCTCGCCCTGGCGTATCAGACTCTTCACGGCCAACACCTGGGCTGACTCCGCTTCGTTGTCGTTTCTTTCGCGAAGTTCCGCCAGCACCTTCTGGCAGCAGTCGACAATAGTCTGGTCGGCACCGTCGAAGAGGTTTTGGAAACCTTTCACGAAATGCAGGTAGCGGCGCACTTCCTCGTTATCAACGGCAATGTCGCCGCTGGTCTCGTAGGCCACATGCACTTCGTTTTCCTGCTGAATAAGCCGGCGGATGGTTCCTCCCATCGAGATTACATCGTCGTCGGGATGCGGCGAAAACACGATGACGCGCTTGGGGAACGGGAAAGCGCGCTCAGGACGCGTAGTGTCGTCGGCATTTGGCTTGCCGCCTGGCCATCCCGTGATGGTGTGCTGCAGTTCGTTGAACACCTCGATATTGACCAATGCTGCCGAGCCAAACTTCTCCACCCAATGCATCATTCCATGTTCGGCATAGTCCCTGGTGGAAAGTTTCAGCAGCGGTTTACCCGCAGCCTGGCATAAATTCACGATATCGCGTCTGAGGGGATATCTGTCGGTAGTGATGGTTGACGTAAGATTAAGGTTCATACAGGTATAGTTTTTCATTTCACATTAGTCACCAACCCATAGCATGCCAGGGCCGACAACGTGACAACCGTGGCGAATGCCGATGCCAACGACAGCTGCGAAACGCTGGTCACGGTATCGGCAAAGAGTCCCTGGAAAGACCCCATCAGGGCAACCCACCCCTTGGTGAGAATAAAGACGGCCACGAGTGCGACGGCACATACCGCCGTCCATATTCTGCTCAGCCGTACCGAACTGTCGGGCAGCCGGCGCATCACCCTGCTGGAGAATCCCTGGTCGGGTACGTCGAAAGTCTGTTCGGCAAAGAACTTCCCGATGAGTTCCTCGTCGGAAGGCTGCAATACCTGCTCCAGATGATCTGCTATATTGTCTTTTATCTTATCCATATCCATTGTTTTTAAGATAGTTGGCTAATTGTTTCTTCCCTCTCGAAAGGTGCGACTTGACGGTGCCTTGCGGCAGTTGCATGATATCGGCGATTTCATCTATCGGCAATCCGTCGATGAGCTGCATGGTGATGCAGGTGCGCTCGTCGGGTTTCAGCAACGCAAGCGCCTTATAGAGGTCCATCTTCAGTCCTGCAGGCGGTTCGCTTGAAAATCTTGCGACCTGCTGGTCCACGTCGGTGGTTTGTTTGAGCGACCTGCGGTAGTCGTAGAGCACATTATAGGCAATGCGCATCAGCCACGTCTGGAATCCCGCCATGCCCTTGAAGGAGGCTATTCGGGTGTAGGCCTTGATGAAGGTGTCTTGCGCCAAATCATCGCTCAGCTGTGTATCTCCCAAAGTCTGTGCCAAGAAGAAACGCCTTACAGGCGACTGATATTTCCTGACAAGCTGGTCGAAAGCCCGCTTGTTGTGGAATACAGCCACCTGTGCGACGAGAGAGATATCGCTGAGTTGTGCCATTACCTATCGACCGTCATCTGATTACTGCTTTGGCGGAATAACCAGCCACAACACCGGATAGAGTATGATGCCGCAGAAGGCCGTGAACAGCGTGAGTACTGCGTAGGCCACGCGAAGCACCGTGGGGTCGAGGTCTAAATACTCTGCAATTCCTGCGCAAACGCCACCCAGGATGCGGTCGTTCGAACGATAAAGTCTTTTATAGTTGCTCATTTTTATTTAATTGAGATTTAATGATTTAGAATTGAAAATGATGATTACTTAGGGAGGGAATTCCGGCGGTGAGACCGCCGGACACCTGACGCCGGGAGGGCATTACGCCTCGGGCGAATCAGAGGCTGTGATGTCGCTGTCATCCTTCTTTCTTGAAGTACGGCTGATGATGGCCTGGCCTGCGCCATAGAATGCCATGACGACACCAATACCCTGCAACAGGTCGCCGATGAAGAAGTAGCCGCAGGCAATCAGTCCCAGTCCCAGGAAGAGATTCCGGATGCCTTTGGTCCAGAGGTCGCCATCGGTTTCGGCCGGAGCGCGAAGTGCTTCTTGCGGAATGGGCTGACCGGTCTCCATTGCCTTTTCGGCGAGTTTCAGCCGCTGGTTGCGATTTCTCACCAACAGCCAGATAATCGCGATAATGGCAATCAGCGGAGCCAGAAGGATGATGAGAAGGAAGAGAATGCCGAAGATGGCCACAAGCGTGCCGCCCACACCGACATTCACCAGATTGTTGAGTGCCGAGAACGGATCGTCTTCGAAGTCTTCGTCCCAGTTGCTATGCTGAACGGTGATGGGCGTTGTGCCGGCAGTGTCCACGCTTGTGGTGTCACTATAGGCAACAAGGCCCATGGTATCCTCAACGACAGTCTTGTCGTTGGTGCTACTGTTCGTGGTAACCGTCACGCTCTGGTGGTGACGATGTTTTTGTCCCGATGCCTCAGCGGTGGTTGCCAGCGTGAGGAGCATCATCATTGCTATCAGACTTTTCTTCATTTTCTTAAGGTTTTAAAATGGATTATTTGCCTGTTAGACGATGCAAAGATAATAAAAGTTGCACGAATACGTTATTTTTTTATAAGAAAGTTGAGTCTGGCACTTGGTTCAAAAAAGTTTTTTGTAATTTTGACGACAATTATTAAAATAATGCTGAACAACTATATGAAAAGAACTGCAAGTTTGCTCCTTATTATAATGGTGACGCTGACGGCCTTGGCGCAGATGCACGACCCCGTCCACTTCTCGGTAAGCCAGAAGAAGGTATCGGCCACAGAGGTGGATGTTGTCTTCACAGGAAAAATCGATGCCGGTTGGCACGTCTACTCCACCGACCTCCCGTCGGACGGTCCCATTGCGGCCACGCTGACCACCGACAAAGCCGAGGGAGCGAAAGCCCAGGGGAAACTGAAGGCGCAAGGCGGCGAAAAGGAACAATTCGACCCGTTGTTCAATATGAAGGTGCGCTTTTTCGAAAACAGCGTGATCTTCGTTCAGCGCTATAAGATTACCGGCGAGAAATACGACATCAAAGGATTCCTGGAATACGGTGCCTGCAACGACCGCAACTGCATGCCTCCCACCCAGGTGGAATTCAACTTCCAGGGAGAGGGCGTGAAAAACAATGCCAAGGACGAAAAGCAGGAAAAACCGGCACTGGAAAACAGCGGAAAGACAGAAGAGAGCCTGCTGCCCGCCATTCCCGCAAAGGATACCCTGAAAGCAAACGACAAACCGGCAACCGACACAACGGCCATCGTCACGAACGCCTCAGCCGGTATCGGCACACCGCTGTGGGCACCCGTCACCAGCGAACTACAGCAATTAGGCAGCCAAGAAGAAGGCAGCCGTTCGTGGCTCTATATCTTCCTGATGGGATTTGCCGGCGGACTGCTGGCGCTCTTCACCCCCTGCGTGTGGCCCATCATTCCCATGACGGTCAGTTTCTTCCTGAAACGCTCTAAAGACGACAAGCGCAAAGGCATACGCGACGCCATCACCTACGGACTTTCCATTATCGCGGTCTATTTGGGATTGGGACTGCTCATCACGGCCCTCTTCGGTGCCTCGTCGCTGAACGCCCTGGCCACGAATGCCGTCTTCAACATTTTCTTCTTCCTGCTGCTCGTGGTGTTTGCCCTCAGTTTCTTCGGATGGTTCGAACTGCGCCTGCCCTCGAAGTGGAGCAATGCCGTCGACAACAAGGCCAGCAGCACCAGCGGACTGCTCTCCATCTTCCTTATGGCCTTCACGCTGACACTGGTAAGCTTCTCATGCACAGGTCCCATCATCGGATTCCTTCTGGTGGAAGTCAGCACCCAAAACAGCATCATCGGTCCTGCCATCGGCATGCTGGGATTTGCGCTGGCACTGGCCCTGCCCTTCACGCTCTTTGCCCTCTTCCCTACCTGGCTGAAACAGGCACCGAAGTCGGGTTCCTGGATGAACATCCTGAAAGTGTCGTTGGGTTTCATCGAACTGGCATTCGCCCTGAAATTCTTCTCCGTCGCCGACCTTGCCTATGGCTGGCGACTGCTCGACCGCGAGGTGTTCCTTGTTTTGTGGATAGTGATTTTCGCCATGCTGGGCGCCTATCTCGTGGGATGGCTGCGCTTCCAGAGCGATGAACCGCTGCCCGTGGCAATCTCTGAGACGGGTGAACCCTGCTCACCGAAAGCTCGCCCCGTGGGTTGCATCATGCTCGGCATGATATCGCTGGCATTTGCCCTCTATATGGTTCCCGGACTGTGGGGTGCGCCCTGCAAAGCCGTGAGTGCATTTGCGCCGCCCATGAGCACACAGGACTTCAACCTATATAAAGCCAACGAGGTGCGCGCCCACTTCACCGACTACGACGAAGGCATGGCCGCCGCCAAGTCGGCAGGCAAGCCCGTTCTTATCGACTTCACCGGCTTCGGCTGCGTGAACTGCCGCAAGATGGAGGCTGCCGTTTGGACCGACCCATCGGTAAGCAGCATGCTTTCCGACGACTACGTGCTCATCTCGCTGTTTGTCGACGACAAGACACCCCTGCCCGAGCCCCTGCAGATTACCGAAAACGGAAAGGAGCGCACATTGCGCACCGTGGGCGACAAATGGAGCTACCTGCAGCGCAGCAAGTTCGGAGCCAATGCACAGCCTTTCTACGTGGCACTCGACAACGATGGTCACCCGCTGACTGGCAGCTACAGCTACGACGAAGACATTGCAAAATACACCGAGTTCCTCGGTCAGGGAATAGACAACTTCAAAAAACTACAGGCACAGCCGTGACCCCATTACCCAAGGACTTCACAGAACAGACGCAGGCCATCTTCGGCGACGAACTCTGGAACGACTTTCTCCGCGCCATGCAGGAAGAGCCGCCCGTGAGCATACGCCTGAATCCCTACAGACTGAGCAACCTGTGGACGGTCATCGGCGGCCAGCCAGTGCCCTGGTGCCACCACGGCTACTATCTGGCCTCGCGCCCGCAGTTCACCTTCGACCCACTGCTACATGCCGGTGCCTACTATGTGCAGGAAGCCTCATCGATGTTTCTCGACGAAGTGCTGCGGCAGCACATCAACGGTCAAGGCCCCATCACGGCACTCGACCTCTGCGCAGCACCCGGCGGAAAATCCACCCTGCTAAGGACGGCCATCGGTGCCGACGGCATACTGGTGAGCAACGAGCCCAACGGCAAGAGGGCACAGATACTGGCCGAGAACATCCAGAAATGGGGTGCTCCCGGCATGTACGTCACCAACAACTACCCCGCCTCCTTCAGCAAGAGTGGCATGGCGTTCGACCTGATACTCACCGACGTGCCCTGCTCGGGCGAGGGAATGTTCCGCAAAGACGAGGGAGCCATCACCGAATGGAGCCTCGAACATGTGCAGAGGTGCAGCCAGCTGCAACGCGAAATAGTGGGCGAAGCCTGGCAATGCCTCCGTCCCGGCGGACTGCTGGTATATTCCACCTGCACATTCAACACCCACGAGAACGAGGAGAACGTGAAATGGATACTCGAAAACTTCGATGCCGAAATCCTTCCCGTGGAGACGCGACCGGAATGGAACATCACGGGCTCGCTGCTCCCTGACTTTTCGGCTCCCGTCAGCCGCTTCATCCCCGGAAGAACGCGCGGCGAAGGTCTCTTCATGGCCCCCATCAGGAAAAAGGGTGATGCCGCGCCTAGGCCATGGCAGAAGAACATGCAAGGAATGCGAAAACTGAAGGTAATCAGCGAAAACCGCCTGCCGGAATCCCTGCCGCAAGTGGAGCTCACCTACGAACAGGCTCTGCTGTACCTCAGAAGAGAAGCCCTGGCGCTGCCTTCCGACGCGCCCCGCGGCCTGCTCACCGTCAGCTACTTGGGACTTCCCCTCGGACAGGTAAAGAACATCGGCAGCCGCGCCAACAACCTCTACCCCAAGGAATGGAGAATCAAAAGCACCCATCACGAAGGCAAGACAATGGTGCTGGTCCAAAGAACTCCGAATGAACAATAAAAAACAGAAATAAAGACATGAAACAATACCTCGACATCCTTGACCGCATACTGAAAGAGGGCGTCAAGAAAGAAGACCGCACGGGAACAGGAACCCTGAGCATTTTCGGCACACAGAGCCGCTACGACCTCTCCGAGGGATTCCCCCTGCTCACCACGAAGAAACTGCACCTGAAGTCGATTATCTACGAACTGCTGTGGTTTCTGAAGGGCGACACCAATGTGCACTGGCTGCAAGAGCACGGCGTCAGGATATGGAACGAATGGGCCGACGAGAACGGAGAACTCGGTCCCGTCTATGGTCACCAGTGGCGCTCGTGGCCCGACTACGATGGCGGCACCATCGACCAGATACGCTACGTGCTCGACCAGATTGCCAACAACCCCGACTCGCGCCGTATGATAGTCTCGGCATGGAACGTGGCCGAAGTGAACAAGATGGCCCTGCCTCCATGCCACACCATGTTCCAGTTCTACGTGGCCGACGGCCGTCTGTCGTTGCAGCTCTACCAGCGGTCGGCCGACACCTTCCTCGGCGTTCCCTTCAACATTGCCTCCTACGCGCTGCTCTGCATGATGATGGCACAGGTGACGGGACTGAAACCCGGCACGTTTGTGCACACCACAGGCGACACCCACCTCTACCTGAACCATCTGGATCAGGCACGCCTGCAGCTCACCCGCGAACCGCGCCAGCTGCCCGTGATGAAACTGAACCCCGACGTGAAGTCGCTCTTCGACTTCCAGTACGAGGATTTCCAGCTGGAAGGCTACGACCCCTGGCCCCACATCAAAGCCGAAGTAAGTGTATAATTCTAAATTGATATTTTTCCCATGATCAGCATCATAGCCGCCGTGGCACGCAACCGCGCCATCGGACTCCACAACAAACTGCTCTACTGGCTGCCCAACGACCTGAAGCGTTTCAAGGCGCTCACCACGGGCCACACCATCATCATGGGGCGCCGCACCTACGAGTCGCTGCCCAAGGGTGCGCTGCCCAACCGCCGCAACGTGGTGCTCACGCGCTCTGCAAAAGAATTTCCGGGATGCGAAGTGTTTCCGTCGCTCGATGAAGCGCTGAAACATACCGACGCTGAAGAAGATATCTACATCATAGGCGGCGCGTCGGTATATCGGCAGGCCCTTCCACTTGCCGACCGCCTATGCCTCACAGAAATCGATGACATTCCCGCCGAGGCCGACGTCTTCTTTCCTCCTTACGAAGACGAATGGCAGGAAATCAGCCGCGAAGAGCACGACACCGACGAGCGCCATGCCCACCGCTATGCCTTCGTGGACTATTCGCCCAAGGGAAGGTCGGCCACCGGCAACTGACGCTCGAAGGCCGAACCGAACGAAATAATCGTTTCAGAACGGGCCAGTCCCAGCGGCTGCAGCTTATCGTGGATAATCTGCAACAGGTGGTAGTTGTCGTTGGCGTATATCTTGATGAACATGTCGTAGTCGCCCGTGGTGTAATGACACTCCACCACTTCAGGAATCTTCAGCAGCGCCTCCACCACCGAGTTGAACTTCTCGGGGTCTTTCAGGTTAAGTCCCATATAGGCACAGGTCTGATAGCCGATGGCCTCGGGGTCGATGATGAACTGCGAACCCCTGAGCACTCCCATGGCCGACAGTTTCTGAATGCGCTGGTGTATCGAAGCCCCGCTTACGTTGCATGCACGTGCCACCTCCAGGAAGGGCACCCTTGCATCTTGGGCTATCATACGGATAATTTTCTTGTCGAGCGCGTCTAAATTGTAGTGAGCCATTGTTTCTATATTATTTTAATTCTACTCAGTCTCGTCTTTCACGGCACCCGTGGCACTATAGTTGATGCGATAGGCCTTCGCCCGCCTTAGTGCCTGCTTCACCTCCGTGATGAGATGCATGGGCGCCGAGCGGTCGGCCCTGATGGAAATAATCTGACGACGGGCATCCTCGGGCAGCATCCGCCCGCGCTCCGCCTTCACATAGTCCTCCACCTCGGCAGCCGTGGCCAGCTTGTCGTTCAGCTGTATGCGATAGTCGCCGCCCACCTTTCCTATATATATATAGGTGACGGTTGATTTCTTCACCAGTTTCGTGATTTCCGTTCCCGCCGGCACCTGATACTTCACCTTCAGGGGCACGCTCCTCATGTGGGTGACAATCATGAAGAAGAAGAGCACGGTGAAAATAAGATCGGGCA
Source organism: Prevotella sp. (assembly GCA_017508965.1). Taxonomy (GTDB): domain Bacteria; phylum Bacteroidota; class Bacteroidia; order Bacteroidales; family Bacteroidaceae; genus Prevotella. Next base: position 32,732 of record JAFWQT010000139.1, read on the forward strand.
GAGCCGCTGTGTTCAGCCCCGGGATCTCCTTCTTCTCTTGTTTGCGGAACATCATATCACTATCGATTTCGTTTTATTCGTAAGCCTCGGCCACCCGCTGCGGATAGTATTTCTGCAAGGCCTCCTGCTGCTGCTCCGAACATTGCCGCATCGGACGCCCGTACACCTTGCGTGCACGCTGCTCGCGCAACTGGGCGTAGGCTGCCACAATCTCGTTCTGCATTCTGAAATAGGCATCGTAGGTGGCCAGCGAGTCAGTCTTCACCTGCAGAATGTGCATCGTGCGCCGCTGTTCCTGCCCCACGAAAGCCGCCACCTTCGCCCTCAGCCGGTCAATGCCAATCAGGCTATCGTCGGCATAGATGCGATTCTGCGCGTCCAGGCGCAGCTGCATCACGTTGTCGCGGCTCACGTCCATCAGCTGCTCCTGCTTGTTGTCGTCCATAGGCGGCAGCTGTCTCTTCAGTCCCTGGTCGCGGTCCATCGAGGTAGTCACCAGGAAGAAGATGAGCAGCATGAACGAGATGTCGGCTGTCGACGTCGTGTTCAGCGAAGGTATTTTGTGTGAGCTATGCTTAAACATACGGATAACAGTGCGACTATAAACAACACAATGATGGCGATGATGAACATGTCGGGCACGGAGCCGCCGATGAGCCAGCTGAGCAGCATCGTCACGACCACTAGCACAATCACCCCAACGGCAATGCGGTTGTGGAACCACGAATGCTCGCGGCTTCTCGTAGCCTTCCACAGGCTGAAGGCCGTGGCGCCCAAGGTCCCCGCTATCGCCACATACATCAATATAATCATCAAGTCAGCCATAATGAGTTCTTTAGTTATTCTTCACTCTTCTTTTTTCCCAAGATGTCAAGCAGCGCGATGGCCGATTCCTCCATCTGAGCCGTCAGATGACTGATTTTCGAAAGAATGTAGTTATAGAACAGCTGAAGGATGAGCGCCACGATGATACCGAAGATGGTGGTGATGAGTGCCACCTTCATGCCGCCTGCCACGATGCTCGGACTGATATCGCCGGCATATTCAATATTGTCGAACGACATCACCATGCCAATCACCGTTCCCAGGAATCCCAGCGAAGGTGCAATGGCAATGGCCAGCGTAATCCACGAGCAACCCTTCTCCAGCTTTGCTATCTGCACCGAGCCGTAGCTCTGAATCGAGCGCTCTATGCTCGCCAGGTCATCGTTGATTCTGAGCAGCCCCTGATAGCAGATACTGGCCACGGGCCCACGCGTGTTGCGGCAGAGTTCCCTCGCTCCGTCCACGTCGCCCCTCTCCACCTTCTCTGCAATATCGTTCATCAGCCGCTTTGCATTGATTTCCGAAAGCGAGAGATAGATAATGCGCTCAATGCAGAAGGCAAGGCCGATGATCAGCGCGGCTGCCACAAGCGACATAAAGCCGGTGTTGCCTTCGATAAACTTGTCGCGAAGCGTCTGGTGCAGCCCCATTTCCTCCTCCTGGGCCATCAGCGGCAAAGCCATTGCCAGCATCGTGAACATCGCGACAGATCTTGTAAAAAGTTTCATATTCAATCCGAAATTTCTGAATGTCTCATTTCACCCCACGGGGTTTAACGCTGCAAAGATAATGCAAACCAACGGAAAAACACGATTTTTTACTGTTAATTTACGTTTTTGATACAGAGTTACAGAAATATTTTAGAATTTAACAAAAAACTCTGTCTCTCTGTGTTTCATAAATTAAAAAAAGGGTCCGAAAAGAAAAATAATCGCTGAAAAATTGTGAAATGACAAAGAAATGCAGTAAATTTGCACCCCGAAAGTCGATTGCCCGTAACCGACCACACCAAGGAGAGATGCTCGAGTGGCTGAAGAGGCACGCCTGGAAAGCGTGTAACCGTCTAAAGCGGTTCCCGGGTTCGAATCCCGGTCTCTCCGCGAAAGGTGAACGCTGTTCGCTTTTTTCGTGGAATAAAACGCTGACTTATAACGAGTTAGCGTTTTTTATTTTGTTAAAATAGCGAACTGTTCGCGGTTTTTAGAGGAGACGAAGCGTTCGCGGTTTAGCGAAAGCGTTCGCTCTTTTTGCGTTCACCATTTGGTTTTAACCATAAAGTTCGGCAAATTTGCATAATTAAAAAAGATAAAATAATAATAACGTTACATAATTGGCCCTTTCTTGGCAAGCTTTACCTCAATTTTAATAAATCATATGCGTTTTATGATTATGCAGACTGTGCCGAAGTAGTTCAAATTCTTTTTGCCGAGGTTTGCAGACTTATGCCGAGGTGTTGATAATCATCAATCCTTAATAATCTTTTAACTTTGGAGACCGTTCTTTTTCACTCTTCCGTCTTCACTTTTCACTTTATATTGTTAAATCTCGCTATATTTTTTATTAGAATTTCCTTAATTTATAAATAAAGACTACTTTTGCAGAAAATATCCAATAAGGGTGCTACGTAAGTTCTACAATCTTTTTGCCATTGCGTTCCTTTCCATGTCGATTATCAACATGGCAGGAGGCATCACCGTCAAGCAGTGTCTTTGTACGGGAAAGCTATCGATTGTGAACTCGTTCGACCGATCCTTATTCAGCTCTTCTGAACACAAGACACCTTGTCAGGATCAGCAGGGGTTTAAAGAGCTTTCTGCAAGCCCGTGTATGAAAATCCACATGGAGTCGCTTGATGACTTTACATCCTCTCCATCCCAAATACACGACTTTGCTCCCCCTTATTTCACTGTTTTTAATGTCACAGAACAGGCGCTTTGCGGTATCTCCACAACAGATTACGGGAAGCAAAAGCCTTATTATGTCAGAAAAATCCCGATACCTCCCAGACAATTCCTAAGTCTGAAAAATTCTCTTCTTATTTGAATGTGCCCGGCATTTCAAGCTTGTAACCAGATGTTTAAATACATTTGGTCAGATTATTGTATCACATTCAAATCACATAAGAAGAAAGACAAAAACAAATGAAGACATTTAACTTGGCAGCATTGCTGATGCTGTTAATGGTCTGTAATGTAAAAGCTCAAAACGATAGCGTGAAACAGCTCAAAGACCAGACATTACAGGAAGTGGAAGTCGTCACGACAAGACCTGGCACCATAAAAAGCCGGGGACTGATGAATGCGGCAACTATCACCAGCAACGAACTGACTAAAGCTGCATGTTGTAATCTTGGAGAGAGTTTCACGACCAATCCGTCTGTGGATGTATCCTACAGTGATGCTGCAACAGGCGCCAAACAAATCAAGTTACTCGGACTTTCTGGAACATACGTCCAGATGATGACCGAGAATATTCCCAACTTCAGGGGAACAGCGGCTCCTTATTCCTTGGGCTACGTACCAGGTCCGTGGATGCAAAGCATTCAGGTGTCAAAAGGTGCTTCTTCCGTAAAGAACGGCTACGAGAGTATCACCGGCCAGATAAACATAGAATACCAGAAGCCGCAACTGACCGATCATATCAACGCCAATGTTTATGGCAACACAATGGCAAAGTTTGAGGCAAACGCTGACGGCACTATCCATCTCAACGATAAATGGAGCATGGGATTACTTCTCCACTACGAGGACAAATATAAGGATCAGGACCACAACCACGACGGTTTTATAGATGATCCCAACGTACGACAGTATAACGGTCAGTTCAGATGGGCTTATTTCTCTCCGAATTACATCCTTCAGGCTGGCATCCGGATGATCAGTGAGAATCGGAGTAGCGGACAAATGGAAAGTCATTCCGTTTCTGGAATGCCACTCTATCGCATAGGTATCGACACCAAGCGCTATGAGGCTTTTGCCAAGAATGCATTTATTCTGAATAGTGAGCACAACACCAATATTGCCCTCATCCTTGACGGCAGCATCCATGAGCAGAACGCTTTCTATGGATTGAAGGATTATGATGTAAGACAGAAAAACCTGTATGCGAGCCTTCTCTTCGAGACGGAGTTCACGAAGATGCACAGTCTCTCTACCGGTATTTCCCTGAATCACGACTACTATAATGAGATGCTCCACTTTGAACCTTCAAATATCCAGAATGCCGCGACCATGTTGCAGAATCCGTCTTTTATCCCCAAAGAGACGACCCCAGGCGCCTATGCCCAGTACACCTTTAACTACGATGACAAACTCATCATCATGGCAGGACTACGTGCCGACAACTCTTCTTATTATAAAAAGACGTTCGTCACACCGCGTGCGCACATCAAATGGGCACCTAATGATATATTCAGTCTCCGCGGTAGCATCGGAAAAGGCTTCCGCACTGTACATGCCCTTGCTGAGAACAATTTCCTCCTTGCCAGTGGACGACAGCTCATCATCGGCAACCTAGAACAGGAAGAAGCTTGGAATTATGGCATCAGCACCTCTCTTAATATCCCTGTCTTCGGAAGAAATCTTCAACTGAACGCGGAATATTACTACACAAACTTCCTTCACCAGACGGTCATCGACTACGATAGTGACCCTACGCAAATAAACATAGGAAACCTTCAAGGAGACAGTTATAGTCACACGATGCAAATAGACGCCACCAATTCTTTCTTCAAAGGTTTCACGCTTACGGCAGCCTATCGCTTGAATGATGTCAAGACCACATTTGGCGGTATACTCATGAGCAAACCGTTGCAGAGCAAATATAAAGGATTACTTACTGCCAGTTATAAAACGCCTTTAGGACTGTGGCAGTTTGACGCCACCATGCAATTCAACGGTGGAGGAAGAGTACCAGGCCAGGAGGATTTCAAGGCATACGAGCAACTCTCTGCACAAGTCACCCGATGGTTCCGCCATTTCTCTATCTACATAGGTGGTGAAAATCTCACGGGATTCAAGCAGAAAAATCCCATCATCAATGCAGCCAACCCCTTTAGCAACAGTTTCGAACCTACGCTCGTGTGGGGACCTGTAAGTGGAGCAATGGGCTATATAGGAATAAGATTCAACTTAGAAAAATTATAAATAAAATTTCAAAAATCAAACAGTTATGAAAAAGTTATTTTTATCAATGATGATTGCTCTTGTTGCAGTAGCAGCATCAGCCAAAGACATTAAGACGCTTGTAGTCACCACTCAGCCTGTGATGCACTGCAACAGTTGTGAAGAAAAAATCAA
>JAFWQT010000140.1 GCA_017508965.1 Prevotella sp.
CATGCCAGTGCCGATTACAAAGTGGGCCTTGTCTTCGAGCGACATCTGTGCCATCACTTCTTCCTGGTTGATCACATTCACGGGGGCCTTGTCGGATGTTCCACAGCCCACCGTAATAAAGACTGTTGCCATAGCAATTAATACGTTTTTTTTCATAGTTATTTGGTTTGGGAGTTTTAAAATTCAACACAGAGGCTAATGAGCTCCCCGCCCCTGAAGGGGAGGGGTAGGGGTGGGGAGTGTAATGTTTGTTATCAGCCTCAATTCTGAATGCTGACCCCACCCCTTTATAATACTGACCCCACCCCTTGCCCCTCCCCTACGATGGGAGGGGAGTATGAGGGAACCCCTACGATGGGAGGGGTGTTCGTTTTCCCTATGATGGGAAGGGAGTTCGTTTTCCCTACGATGGGAGGGGAGTTCGTTTTCCCTACGATGGGAGGGGAGTATGAGGGAGCCCCTACGATGGGAGGGGAGTATGAGGGAACCCCTACGATGGGAGGGAAGTTCAAGAGCCTCCCCTCGGGGAGGTTGGAGGGGGTTGCTCCTTGGCCATTCTCCACTCTACTTTACTTAAACAGCAGGGGAGTGAATTCTGAGAGATAGATTCGCCAGTTGCGCCAGATGTGACCACCATCGGTCTCAAGGTAGGTGTACTTGTGGCCCTTGGAGTCGAGATAGGCACGCAGGTCGTTGTTGTTCTTGATGAGGAAGTCGGTCTTGCCAATGCCAATCCAGAAGAGTGTGGGCTTCTTGGCAAAGAGGGCATCAATCTTCTTGTTGCGGTCGGCATAGATGTTGGGGAATCCGTTGGGGTCTTTCTGCTGTTGGTCAACGGCTGCCGAGAAGAGACCTATGTAGCCGAAGAGGTCAGGGTTGTTGATGCTGATGAACAGACTGTGGAAACCACCCATCGACAGGCCTGCAATGGCACGGTGGGCCTTGTCTTTCTTCACGCGGTAGGTCTTCTCGATGAACTTCACCACGTCGGGGAAGGCTGTCTCGAAACTGCCCTCCATGGTCTTGGGCAGCATCATGGTGGGGACACGGAATCCCTCGGAAGTCTCACCCGGACAAGCCTCTTGCGAGATGTTGCCGTTGGTCATCACCACCAGCATGGGCTCGGCCTTGCCCTGTGCAATCAGGTTGTCGAGAATCTGGGCAGCACGTCCCAGTTCGCTCCAGGCATTCTCATCACCACCGATGCCATGCAGCAGATAGAGCACAGGATACTCCTTGCCACTGGTCTCATAGCCTGCCGGGGTGTAGACAGTGAGTCGGCGGGTAAGCCCTGCTGTGGGACTCTCGTACCAAATCTTGCTGACAGTGCCGTGGGCCACCTTGTTTACCTTATAGAGGTCTGTCCGTGCATCACCGCCGATGAGCAGCACACTGAACAGGTTGTTGATGTCGCGGATGTTATAGACATTCAGGGGGTCGATAATCTTCACCCCGTCTACAATCATATTATAGGTATATAGCTCGGGTTTCAGGGGGGCAGAGGTGAAGCTCCACACACCATTGCCGTCTTTCACCAGGTCGGCCACACCAGGGGCATCGTAGGTGTTGCCCTGATATTCCACCTTTTGGGTGGGCAGGAAATCGCCTGTGACCTGCACCTTCTGGGCCTCGGGGGCAATCAGGTTGAAGGTGACACTGTTGTCGGCATGAACATCGGGAGAAGCTACCTGGGGTCCTTGTCCCCAGCTCAGGTTCTGCTGAGCCTGTGCCGCCATGCCCGTGAGGCAGAGGGCAGCCACGATAATCAGTTTTTTCATTGTCTGGATTTTTAGTTATTCGATGCTGCAAAGATAAGCAATTATTTTGAATTGTCAAAAAAAAGCTGACTACTTGTGCGGTAATCAGCTTCTTTCTCAGTTTTATTTCTTCAGCATTTTCTTTCCGTTGACTATGTATAGGCCTCGGGGCAGCGTGTTCCAGTTGCTCTTGTCGCCTACCTTCACACCCTGAAGGTTGTAGACGGACTCAGAGAACCTGTTGTCGGCGGCTGGCTGTGCATTGACCTCCCTGATGCCTGTAGTGGTCTCGACGAGGGTGCAGAAGGTGAAGTAGGTGGGCTCGTCGAACATGGCTGGATGGGTGGCATCCTTGAGATACTTGCCTGTGCCATAGTTCTTCAGTGTCCATCCCTTGCCTTCCACATACTCAGGAATCCATACGCCTCCATTGGCAATGTCGTAGCCCCTCTGGTCTTTCAGTCCCTGCAGGAAACAGTTGCTGCCTGTCTCAGCCTGTGTGTTCAGATAGCCCACATTGCCATCCACCTGATAGTCCATGCCTGAGGGGTCGATGAGTCGCAGACTGAATCCACGTGAGAGTTTGCTCATCTTGAAGAGGCAGCCCTCGTTGGTGTTTGTCAGAGCCGTCTGATAGTCATCGTAGCCCAGTTGCTGGCCCGAGATGCCATAGAATGCCTTGCCCTCAGCCTCGTTTACAATGGCGAAATGCTTGCCAGCGAGTGAGGATATCGTGGTGAATCGCTCCCCAACGGTCCAGTTCTTTGTGTAGTTCTCGGGATGGTTCATCACATCCAGCACCTTCTCGGCATAGCGTTTTCCAAAGGTACGGTAGCCTGCGGCTGAGAAGTGCCAGGGGTCAGTGCCGTTGCCAGGAATGCCTTGGGCCGACACCACATGACCAGTGGGGATTACATCGGGAATCATAGCTACCACATGATTATGCCATGAACAGCTGCCACCCATGTCGGCATACTCCGTCTCACCCACAAAGATGGGCACATCGGCAGCCTTCAATCCAAGGTCGGTGAGCATGTCCTTATAGATTTTCTTCACCATGCCGGGCCATTTCTCGTCACCGTTGTTCGACTCTCCCTGGTGCAGCAGGATGCCCTTGATGACTCCCACCTCCTGGGCTTTCTTGGCCATCTCTATGATGCGGCCATAGGGGTTGGCACCATAATAGTTTCTGGCTATCTGAGCCCACCACTCGTTGTAATTATCCTTGTATTTTTGCTCATAAAGATCCTTGTCGAACATCTCGATGGGACTACCACCCATGGCCACTGCAATGACACCGATTTTCTTGTCGGGGAGTTCCTTCACCATGGTACGGCCAAAATAGTCGGTAGGTCCCAGTTTTCCAACAGGACTTACAATGGGGCACTCAGCCTTGTACCAGTTGCCAAGCGTACGCCTGGGATTGGTGAAATTACATGTGGCCAGCATCTGGAATCGCTCGTCGACATTGCCCACATCCTGAGCTTCCCACTGGGCATTGCCCTCCATGTTCGACTGTCCGAAACAGATGTAGATATAGAAGTTGGGGTCCACTTCGGCACGTGCACCCTGCAGCGAGGCTGCCAATACGAAGAGTAACAATAGAATCTTTCTCATTTTCTTTTTAGGAGTTTAGGAGTTTATTGTTTGGTTGAAAGATGCTTGCGATAGTGCTTCATGCCATTGGCATCAGTGGTCTGCTCGATGACAATACCACCTGCCTGATGGTTGGGCGACACTGCACGGCCAGTGAGGTCGTAGCTCTGACGCTTCACAACACTGTTGTGCTCCACCGTCTGTATTCCATCAGCCCCGGATTCAGTGAACTGCCAGGCATCCAGATAGGCATCGGTGGCAGAAGTGATGAGGAAATAGAGACTCTTTATTCCCTTCAACCTCGTAACATCAACATCTATTACGTGGTCTTCCATGTTGGTCGAAGAGAATTCTACGGTGGCCACGGAACTGCCTCCCTTTCTGCCGGCACTAATCTCCAGCTTTCCTGTTCCTTTGGCACGGAGCATGAACTTTGAGGCCCCCGTTGTGCCGAAGTCCACCTTTTTCACCAGTGTCCAGTCGCCGGCATCCATCTTCACCTGCATATTCTCGGAAGCATCGTTGCCCAGTGTGTTGATAAGGCCATTCTTCTTGATATTCGTGAAATCCTCATATTCCAGACCGCCACAGGTTGCAAAGGTTTCCACCTGCTGCAGTTCGTAGGGATTCACGGTGTCGATGGCATCGCAACCCTCAAGTTTCAGTGTGACAGTGCTCAAGGTGGCCGATGATTCTCTCACATTAGCAGGAACCACACAAATGGAACGGTAATCTCCAGCACTGGCGTCCACGGCCCCCGCTTTTTTCATCCCATCCAACAGCACACTTCCATGGTCGTGGTAGATGTGGTAGTAGTTGCCCTTGAATTTCTGCAGGTGAGAGTGATTGTTGCCTGCAACTCCAGGGCCGTAAGCACCTTTGAAAACCCACGAGTCGGGGTCCATAGGATTATCCGAGACCATATAGCACATGGTGCCGCCTCCGGGACGGCTGGCACTGATGCCCTTCTCGGCCTTGTAGGCATTCCAGTCGGCATCATTGCGCGACCAATGTGAGCAATAAATATACACGTATTTGCCTCCAATGACATTCAGCTCGTTTGCCTCGAAGTGATAGGGGGCTGGTATGCGGACAGCCTTGCCGTCTATCTCAGTCATCGAGGGCTTCAGCTTGGCAATACGGGCATTGTCGGGGAGTATCTTACCATTGTCATTCAGTCCTCCGAATGAAATCCAGCCAACTCCATTGTCGTCGACCACCACACCCGGGTCGAAGTTGGCTGAGGTTCCCTGTGGGAAAGCTCCGGGAGAATCGTAGTGAATCATCAGCTTGTTCAGGGGCGACTTAAAGGGACCAATAGGTGAATTGGCCTTCAGCACACCCACGCCATGACTCGAGTTGCAAAAGTAAAGGAAAAACTCATCCTTGCCAGTTTCGGCATTGGTGCGCCAGGTTACCGACGGAGCCCACGACACTCCATAGCCCTGATACCATGGAGAGGTTACCCACGACGAACAGAGTCTCTTTGTGTCGATAGTGCCATGGAAGGTCCAGTTCACCATGTCGGCAGTCGAGAAGATAACTATTGATTTGATGTTGCCGTAGGTGTTGTCACCTTTCTTGCCATTGGCAAGGAATTCCTGGTGGTCGTTGGTACCATAGACATAGAGACGCCCGTTGTATTCCAGTGCCGTAGGGTCTGCACAGAACACAACTGGACTGATAGGGTTGCCGTTGCTGGTTGACTTAAACTCAGTGTTATAGGTCTGTGCCGACAACGACAGGCAGCCTGCCAAGAGGACTGCGGTTGAGAATAGTTTTTTATACATATTGGTTTGTTATTGAAGTTACATATAAATGAGGAAAATCTGAAAATGTTAATTGGCAACCACGACCACACCGCCATTGCAGGGGATGGTGACCGTCAGCTGTTGTTTCTTGCTCTGCTTCATGGTCTTCACGCTGCCCTGCAGTTTAGCATCGTCACTATACACCTTCAGCTGACTGCCTGCGGCAATCATCGGCAGCGAGATGGTCTTCTTCAGAGGCTGCTCGTCGGCATTGATGCCTGCCACAAACCACTGGTTGCCCTGGCGGCGGGCTATGATGGCATAGCGGCCTGGATAACCATCGATGTAGCGGATATCGTCCCAGGTGGTGGGCACTTGTTTCATGAAGTCGATGGCCCACGAGGGAGCATCGGTGAGGTTGTTGGGAGCCATGGCAAAATGCTGCACACTGCTCTGGAAGAGTACGGCAGTGGCCAGTGCAAACACGTCGCTTGTACGACGCTGGTTGCCATGCTGGTTGTCGGCTCCATAGTATTTGTTGAGTGTAGAGCCACCGAAATCCATCGAACCAACTGTGTTGCGGATGAAGGTGTGGGTGCAGGCATTGCGGGCCTCGGCATCACACATTCCCTGTGAGAAATGCAGGTTCTCGCTGGCCAGCACAGCCTCCGATGCCACATAGTTGGGATACATACGTTCCCAGCCACGGGGTAGGGTACAGCCATGGAAGATGACCTGCAGGCCGAAATCGTTGGCATCGCTAAGAATGTCCTCATAGAGTTGCATCATCATCTGCTTGTCGCCTCCGAAGAAATCCACCTTGATGCCCAGGATGCCATTTTCTTGCATCCATTTCATCTCCTTGCGGCGCAGTCGGCTGTTGTCCATAATGCCCTTAGGGGTCTGGGGGGCATCGTTCCATTTGCCGTTTGAGTTGTACCAAAGGAAGAGTCCCACGCCTTTCTGACGGCCGTAGGCTGCCAGTTGCTCCATTTTCTTGTAGCCTATCTGCGTGTCCCACAAAGCATCCACCAGCACCGAGCGGTAGCCCATCTGGGCAGAGAAGTCAATATAGCGGCACTGTTCATCGTAGTTGCACGAGGGGTCCATTCCGATAATCCAGCTCCAAGAACCCTTGCCGTAGGTGTATTCCTTTGAAGCCTCATATTTCTGCTCCACCAGGTCGTTGGCCACCGTGGTCTCAACGATGTTCTTCAGTGTTCCCACGGTCATTGTGCGCCAAGGTGTATAGCCGGGCAGGGATATTGCCGGTGTGACAGAACCGATGCCATTGCACTCACCCTCCTGTGGGAAACCTATCTTGTAACTGCCGTCATGGTCGTTCAGCAGTCGTGATGCACAGTAATTGCCGTCAACACCCGTCTCGCTGATGATTATCCAGTTGTCACTGGAATTCACTTTGAAAAGGCACGGGAACGAATAGCCTTGCCCCCAACCGTTCTTGCCCATGGCATCGTCGAGGGTGTAGTTGGTTTCGTAGGAAGGAGCAGTGCGCGCAAAGCCTGTCATGGGGAGCGACTGCGGACAAAGGAAGGTAGTGGTTCCCTTGGGCAGCACGAATCCGCTGGCCTCACTCTTCACCACGGCCACCAGTGTCTGGTCATGTCTGCGAATGGGCAGTAACTTGTAGCGGTAGGCCACATCACGGTCGCTCACCATCCATTCCATCTCCATCTTACCGCCCTCGCCTGCTATGGTGAGCAGAATCTGGCGGTAATCCACACTGACGTTGTGCTGCTTGATGGTGCGCAGTTCGTAGGACTTTTCCACGGCCAGAGGGTCGGTGCAGTTCTCAATGCTCACCCCTTTGGTGAAGTCCAGACGGTCGGTAACGATGCCCAGCGGCGAGTCTTCCAGTATTTGCACATCCTGGTAGCGCACGTTGTAACTCAGTTTTCCGCCATCGTCGTTAAGCGTCACCACCACCTTTCCGTTGGGTGAAGTCACCACACAGTCTTTAGCCATTCCGGCCATAGCCGTTCCTGCCATCAGCAGAGTCAAAAATATCTTTCTCATTTGTTCATAATTGTTGGGATTCTTACTTTGAAACCGGTTCACGATAATCGGTTACCTAATTATTAAATATTAAGGCATTGCAAAGGTAATACAAAAAAGCCAAACCCTGCTGAATCCCGACGGCCAGCGCGCACAAATGAGACGAATTAGCAAATCTGTGATACATTTGCCCGTCTTTTTCGCGCAAAAAAGCCCGTTTCCCACATTTTGAATATCTTGTCAAAGGGAGGCATAAAACAAAAAAAGACTGAGAATCATTTGACTCTCAGCCTTTCTTTTGGTCGGGATTACTGGACTCGAACCAGCGACCTCGCGCCCCCCAGACGTGTGCGCTACCAACTGCGCTAAATCCCGATCCTTGCGTTTTGCGAGTGCAAAGGTAAGAAGTTTAACCGAATTATGCAAGTTTTCTTGCAGTTTTTTTTCTTTTTTATGTTTTCAGGGGGGCTGCAGAATGATAAATATTGTTATATCATTGGGGTAATATGAAATAAATTCGTAAATTTGCAGTGTTATTTGTAAACCATATTATTATTGAAGATTATTATTGAAGACCGTAAAATGACTCAATATACACTGAAAGCCCCTTCGGAACTGACCGGAACGGTTAATCTTCCGGCATCGAAGAGTATATCGAACCGTGCGCTGATTATATCTGCACTTTCTGGAAATGTGGTGCTGCCCCAGAACCTGAGCGACTGCGACGACACGAATGTTATTGTGAAGGCCCTGCGCGACATGCCCTACGAGATTGACATCATGGCAGCTGGTACCGCCATGCGCTTTATGACCGCCTACCTGAGTGTGAACGAGGGCGAGCATGTGCTGACGGGAACAGAGCGTATGAAGCATCGGCCCATTAAAATATTGGTGGATGCCCTGCGCTATCTGGGTGCCGACATAGAGTATGTGGGCGAGGAGGGCTTCCCCCCGCTTCGCATCCGCGGCAAGAAACTGGAAGGCGGACAGCTTGACATTCCGGGAAACGTGAGTTCGCAGTTCATTTCGGCCTTGCTCATGATAGGGCCTGTGCTGGAGAAGGGACTTGAACTCAACCTGACGGGCAACATCATCTCGCGCCCGTATATCGACCTGACGCTCCACACGATGCACGACTTCGGGGCAAAAGTGGAGTGGAAAGACATCAACACCATCAAGGCCGAGCCCTGCGGCTACATACAGCGCGACTATCTGATAGAGAACGACTGGAGCGCGGCCAGCTACTGGTATGAGATGATGGCCATACACAACCATCCGGGCGACGAGATAGTGCTGAAGGGACTGGCCGATGCCTCCCGACAGGGTGACTCGTCGGTGCGCTATCTGTTCTCAATGCTTGGCGTGAAGACGAGCTTCGAGAGTACCGAGGCCGGTGTTCCCACCACTGTCACGCTGAAAAGGGTGGCTAAGCGGTTGCCTAGGCTCGACTACGATTTCGTGAACCAGCCCGACCTTGCGCCCACTTTCGTGGTATGCTGCTGTGCGATGAACATCCCCTTCCATTTCACGGGACTGGCCACGCTGAAGATTAAGGAAACCGACCGCATAGCGGCGCTGAAGAACGAGATGCGGAAGACGGGCTATGTGATTCAAGACTTGAACGACTCGGAACTGCTGTGGGACGGAGAGCGGTGTGAAGCGTCGTGGGAACCCATCGACACCTACGAAGACCACCGCATGGCGCTGGCCTTTGCGCCGATGTGCTTCCTGCACGAGGGGCTGCGCATCAACAACCCGCAGGTAGTGACCAAGAGTTATCCCCGATTTTGGGAAGACCTGCAGCAGGCAGGATTCCAGGTTTTAACCGATTTGTGATTAACTGAGAAGTGACATTTGTTTTCATCTGCATAGGAGCTTTGATACTGCTGGGAGGTGTGGCTGCGCTGCTCTCGAGAGGCGACGACACTCCCGTTCAGCAGGGTCACGACTGTAGCACTTGCCTCAGCAAGGACGACGGTTCGTGCCAAATCAAGTGTCTGCTGGATGAAATAAAGGAGAAAAAGGCGAAGTCGCCCGATGCGAAAAATCAAGGAGCTGGGTTGCTGCTGGTTTTGTTGACCATGTTCATGCTGTACTCGTGTTCCACCGAGAAGAACACGTCGCAGTCGCGCTGGTACCATTCGTTCACGGCTCGCTATAATACCTATTATAATGGTAACCTGGCCTACATCGACGGCTCGCTCGAGAAAGAGCAGGGCAACAAAGACAACTTCACCGAGATGATTCCGCTCTATACGGTCAGCAACAAGTCGTCGAGAGAATTGGGAAAGGGAAATTTCGACAAGGCCGTGGAGAAGGCGCAGAAGGCCATCAAGCGCCACAGCATCAAGAAGCGCCCCACATGGAACAAGAGCCGGAAGAAGACCGAGCGCGACGTTGAGTGGCTCTCGCGGCGCGAATACAATCCCTTCCTCTGGAAAGCATGGATGCTGATGGGACGCTCGCAGTTCCATAGCGGACAGTTCACCGAGGCTGCCTCTACCTTTGCCTATATGGCACGCCTCTATCACACCCAGCCGGCCATCTACGGTAAAGCCCGTGCATGGCTGGCCAAATGCTATATTGAACAGGACTGGATCTACGATGCCGAGGACGTGATTAATAAGATGAAGCGCGACTCGATGGACTGGCGTGCCGTGAAGGAGTGGGACTATACCTATGCCTCGTACTACATCCACACGAAACGCTTCGAGGAAGCCATTCCCTACCTGAAGAAAGCCATTAAGCACGAAATGCGCCGCAAGCAGAAAGCCCGCGAATACTTCCTGCTGGGTCAGCTGTATGCAGCCCTTGGAAAGCGCGACGATGCCTACAAGGCCTTCCGTAGCGTGGTGCGCATGAATCCTCCTTACGAGCTGGAGTTCAATGCCCGCATCGCCATGAGCGAGGTGATGGCCGGAGGCAACCCGAAGAAGATGATTAGCAGGCTGAAGTCGATGGCCCGTTCGGATAAGAATGCGCAATATCTCGACCAGGTGTATTATGCCATGGGCAACATCTACCTGCTGCAGCGCGACACCGCCAATGCCATCGGTGCCTACGAGAAAGGCAACGAGAAGGCCACCCGCAGCGGAATCGAGAAGGGCGTGCTGCTGTTACATCTGGGCGACCTCTACTGGGCAAAGGAGAAATTCGGCGATGCCAAGCGCTGCTACGGCGAGGCCATCGGACTGCTCGACAAGGACCGCGACGACTATAAACAGCTTTCCGAACGCTCGAAGGTGCTCGACGAACTGGTTCCCTACACCGATGCCGTCTATCTGCAAGACTCGCTGCAGGTGTTGGCCAAGTTGCCCGAGAAAGAGCGCAACGAGGCCATCGACCGTGTCATCGAGGCGCTGAAGAAGAAAGAGAAAGAGGAACGCGACCGCCAGGCTGAGGCTGAAGCCCAGAACCAGCTGGCCCGTCAGGATGCCGTGGGCAACCGCAACAACAATAACCGGCCGACGCAAAACCAGCCGCAGACGGCCATGAGCAACCAGAGCGGAACCTGGTATTTCTATAATCCGATGGCAGTGAGTCAGGGTAAGCAGACGTTCCAGCGCCAGTGGGGAAAGCGTGAGAACGTAGACGACTGGCAGCGCATCAACAAGACCGTGGTGGCCTCGGCTGCTGAAAACGAAATGCTCACCGACGAACAGCGCGACTCGCTCTTCAAGGCGGCTGCCGTGGAGGACTCACTGGCACAGATTGCCGACAGCGCACAGAACGACCCCCACAAGCGTGAATACTATCTGAAAGACATACCGTTCACCGACGAGCAGGTGGAAGCTTCTAACCTCATCATCATGGACGGACTGCATCATAGCGGCATCATTTTCAAGGACAAGCTCGACAACCTGACACTGGGCGAGAAGGCGCTGCGCCGCCTTACCGACCAATATCCCTCGTACGAGAAGATGGACGACGTATTCTATCACCTCTATCTGCTATACATGCGAAAGGGTGAGCCTCAGATGGCCGAGAACTTCCTTAACCGCTTGAAGAGCGACCACCCGGAGAGCCAGTGGACCACCATACTCACCGACCCGTATTTCGTGGAGAACGCCCGTTTCGGCACCCACATGGAGGATTCGCTCTATGCCGCCACCTACGAGGCATTCAAGGCCAACCGCTTCGACGAGGTGAGGGCTAACACCCGACTTTCAGAGAAACGCTTCCAATTGGGCGCCAACCGCGATAAGTTCATCTTCATAGGCGGTCTTAGCAAACTCAACGTGGGCGACAGCCAGGGATGTCTCGACGATATGAAGACTGTGGTGGAGAAATACCCCACAAGTCCTGTGAGTCCTATGGCCGGCATGATAATCAACGGCGTCAAGGAGGGCCGTCAGCTTCGTGGCGGCAAGTTCGACATGGGTGATGTGTGGGAGCGCCGCAGCTATGTGCTCAGCGACAGCGATTCCATTGCTGCCCGTGTGTTCGAGCCTGAGCGCGATGCCAACTTCCTGTTCATCATTGCCTACGAGCCCGACTCCGTAGACGAGCACCAGCTGCTCTTCGAGATGGCGCGCTTCAACTTCACCAACTATCTGGTGCGCAATTTCGACATGGAATTCGAGGATGTCGAGGGACTGCGGCGAATGCGCCTGGCCGGTTTCCGCAACTACGACGAGACCTTGCAGTATGCCCGCACACTCTATCAGCAGGAGAACATCACCCGGTTGCTGCAGCGGGGTGCGCGTGTCATTATCATCAGCGACAAGAACCTGGAACTGCTCGGCAAGCAGTACAGCTACGACGATTACGAAAAGTTCTACGAGGAGCATTTCGTGCCGCTGAAGATTTCTACCGTCAGACTGCTCACCGAGCCAGCCACCATAGAATATGAAAAACCGCCACAGCCTGAACCCTCGGGCAATGGCAACGACCAGGGCGACGGACTCTATAACGGAGGAGTGCTCGACAACAACACGCTCATCGACCTGGGCGTGGAGCCTGCCGATGCTGGCTCTTCGTTCGACATTCCTACCGATGAACCGGCGGCCAAGTCGGAACCCGCGGGCAACGATGTCGTGGTGCCTGCCGATGCTCCAACGCGCAAGCCAGTAGCAGAACCAGAGCCAGCCGGCAATGACATCATTGTTCCAGCAGAAACGCCTGAACGAAAGCCTGCCGACGAACCAGCTCCTGCCGGCAACGACCTGATTGTTCCAACCGAAACACCTGCACGCAAGCCGGCCGAACAGCCGGAACCTGTTGGCAATGATATCATTGTTCCTGCCGAGACTCCTGCAACAAAGGCTGCGGAGCCCACCATCGACGACGGAACATTGATTATACCCGAAGAGAAACCGCAGCGTAACACCCCGGCTCTCGACGGCGACGTCATGGATATTCCTGCCGAACAGCCTGCCGCTGCTCCCACACGACCGGCCACCACCACAAAACCGGCAGTCCCGAAAGCACCCACTACAACGCCCAAGGCGCCTGCTTCCACGAAAAAGTCAAAGACTATGCCCAAGAAACCCGAGACCAAGCCCGCCACAAAACCTGCTCAGACCAATGCCCCGAAGCAGCCCGAGCGCAAGGTGGAAGACACCGGCATCGATTTCTCCGACGGATTTGGCAGTCAGAACAAGGCTACGCAGAAACAGCCCGCGAAGAAGAAACCCGTCGTCGACCTCGAAGACGAGTACTACGATTTGGAAGGGTTCTAACTTAATGTAGAGTGTAGAATGTAGAGTGTAGAGTTATGATTACCGTGCATGCCATTGATTTTCCCTCCCATCGTAGGGCAATGTACTCCCCGCCCCTGTAGGGGAGGGGCAGGGGTGGGGTCAGTAATGTATAAACTCCCAAACTCCTAAACTCCCAAACTCCTAAACTTCCAAACTCCCAAACTTCATATATAATTAAGGTAAAGAATAATATGACAAACGGATTACTACTATGGGTTGACGACGAGATAGAGTTGCTCAAGGCACATATCCTGTTTCTCGAGAAGAAAGGCTATGAGGTGGTCACCGTCAGCAATGGCAACGACGCCATCGAGGAATGCCGACAGAAAACCTTCGACCTCATCTTGCTCGACGAGATGATGCCCGGTCTCAGCGGACTCGAGACCCTGCAGTTCATCAAGGACATCCAGCCGGCCACCCCCGTCGTGATGTGCACCAAAAGCGAAGAGGAGAACATTATGGACCAGGCCATTGGCTCGAAGATTGCCGACTATCTCATCAAACCCGTCAATCCCAGTCAAATACTCCTTACGCTGAAGAAGAACATCCACCAGCGGCAGATAGTCACCGAGGTCACGCAGAGCGGCTATCAGCAGAACTTCCAGCAGATTGCCATGCAGATAGACAACTGCAAGAGCGTGCAGGACTGGGTGGACGTCTACCGGCTGCTTGTGCGCTGGGAACTCGAACTCAGCAGCACCGACAGTTCGATGACCGAGATGCTCAGCATGCAGAAGGAGGAGGCCAACAACGGTTTTGCCAAGTTCATCAAGAAAAACTACTTGGAGTGGGTGAACCCCAATGCCAAGCCTGACGACGACCGTCCGCTTCTCTCGCCCCGCATCTTCAAGCAGAAGATATTCCCACTGCTCGACAATCACGAGAAAGTGTTCTTCATCGTCATCGACAACTTCCGCTACGACCAGTGGCGCGTGCTGGCACAAGAGATTGGCGACCTGTTCGACATCGACGAGCAGCTCTACCTCTCCATCCTCCCCACGGCCACCCAGTATGCCCGCAATGCCATCTTCAGCGGACTCATGCCCAACAAGATTGCACAGATGTTTCCCGAGTTGTGGGTCGACGAAGACGAGGAAGAAGGCAAGAACCTCAACGAGGGACCGCTCATCCAGACCCAGATAGACCGCTACCGCCGCAAAGACAAGTTCTCCTACCACAAGGTGAACGACTCGCAGGGCGCCGACCGTCTCATGCAGCAGTTCAAGAACCTGCAGCAGTACGACCTCAACGTGGTGGTCATCAACTTCATCGACATGCTCTCGCATGCACGCACCGAGTCGAAGATGGTCCGCGAGTTGGCCAACAACGAGAGTGCCTACCGCAGCATCACCATCTCGTGGTTCCGCCATACCGTGCTCTCCGAGCTCTTCAAAATGCTCTCGCAGAGCGACTACACAGTGGTGCTCACCACCGACCACGGCAGCATCCGTGCCAACCGTCCTGTGAAGATCATCGGCGACCGCAACACCAATACCAACCTGCGCTATAAGCTCGGGAAGAACCTCAACTACAATCCCAAGGAGGTGTTTGTGGTGAAAGACCCGCGGCAGGCCCAGCTGCCTGCTCCCAATCTCAGCACCAGCTATGTGTTTGCCACCGGCGACTCATTCTTCGCCTATCCCAACAACTACAATTACTACGTGAGCTACTATAAAGACACCTTCCAGCACGGAGGCATCTCGATGGAAGAGATGATTGTGCCTCTCATCACGCTCCGTCCCAGAAGAAAATAAAGAACAATTATGCAAGAAAACATTGTAATAGCCAATCAGGAAAATCCCACTGTGGGAGTGGACTTGCACGAGGCAGCCCGCCAGTTCATCACCCGTGCGCTCAAGGCTGTCAGCCGACCAAAGCCGTCACCCTGCGTCGTCGCTTTCTACGGAAAGATGGGCGCCGGAAAGACCACCTTCATCAAGGCCCTCTGCGAAGAACTCGGCGTAGAGGATGTCATCACATCCCCCACCTTCGCCATCGTCAATGAATATACTATAGAGGAGAGAGGAGAGAGCATCTACCACTTCGACTTCTATCGCATCAAGCGCCTAGAGGAAGTCTACGACATGGGCTACGAAGACTATTTCTACAGTGGCAACCTCTGCCTCATAGAGTGGCCCGAGCTCATCGAGGAAATCCTGCCCGACGAGGCCATCCGCGTCACCATAGCCGAACAGCCCGATGGCTCACGAAGCCTGAGTTGGTAAAAACTCCTAAACCCCAAAAATATGAAAAGACTAATCATTACGACAATCCTGCTTACGGCAGTGCTGGCCATTCAGGCCCAGTGGTCGCAGAAAATTGTAGAGAAGAAGACCGAGACCGGCAAAACGTCAGTCTCCATGATCCACTACGAAGACAGCATCGGCTATCTCTATTTCGACGAGGGAATGAACAGCGTCTTCTACATCGGTAACAACTCCTCCATTGAGTTCGCAGTCAACAAGGCCGCCAGCGTGAAGAAGGTCACCGGAAAGATTGAACTCTACAGCGAGAACGACGAACTCGTGGAGACCATCGAGGGCTATCAGTTTGTGGCCGAAGAGGAATACATCACCCTCTTTTCCGACAAGCTCAATGCCAAGGGTGCTTCCCAATACCGCACCACCAAGCGCATCCTCGACTTCGCCATCAACGAGAAAGGCTACGTGCGCTTCATCATTCCCATGGCTGCCGGACAGACCTTCGATTTCAAGATTCCGTGCAAGCGTATTTGCTAAAGAATCGCCCAAAAGTGAAAAAGAGCAGGCTGTTCAAAACGAACAACTTGCTCTTCTTGTTTCTTATGGAGTGACGGACTTCTTATTTCGTGCCGCCCTGGAACTGCAGCAGTCGGCGAGGAGCTAACTTCTTGTTGACGAAGTCTTCGAAAATTACGTCGTCGAGGAAGATGCCGCCAATGTCCATGGGCACCTGAAGATACTTGCGGGAATAGATGAATCCGTTGGTGGGGTAGACGAAACTGAAGGTCAGCTTATGCTTGCCGCCCTTGTAGTCGAGGTCGTTGATGATGACCGACTCGGGAATAATGTATGAGTAGAGGTATTCGTCGCCCTTGTTGTAGATGAGATAGTGCACCTTCAGGTTGGTGTTGCCCCTGGCAATGACAGCCTCGCGCAGCTCATTGTCTGAGATTTCCTTCGCGATGAAATAAAGGGGGAAGGAACTGAAGCTGATGATGGAGTCGGCAGTGATGGTGGCCGTGACATCATGCATGAGGGTGTCAGGCTTCTGCGGGTTCTCGTTGTAGTCGAGGGCATACATCTTTCCGGTGTACTGGCCCACGGCGTTTTTGTAGTCGGCAGCGTAGTTTGTCTTGTTGTCATCGTCGTTGTTGAGGCACGAAGATAGGGCGAGCACTGACGCTGCGATGAATAGGAGGGTGGTGATTTTCTGTTTCATGCTTTTAGATTCGTTTACTTTCTCCGCGCAGCAGGTTCATGAATTCCTCGCGCGTCTTGGCTTGGTTGAAGGCTCCGCAGAAGTCGGAGGTAGTCGTGATGGAGTTCTGCTTCTCCACGCCGCGCATCTGCATGCACATGTGCTTGGCCTCGATGACTACCATGGTGCCCATAGGGTGGAGGGTCTGCTGGATGCAGTCCTTGATTTGCTGCGTCATGCGTTCCTGCACCTGCAGGCGGTGGCTGTAGATATCCACCACGCGGGCAATCTTTGATAGTCCGGTGATATGGCCGTTGGGGATGTAGGCCACATGCACTTTGCCGTAGAAGGGCAGCATGTGGTGCTCGCAGAGAGAGAAGAAGTCGATGTCTTTCACGATGACCATCTGGTTGTACTTCTCTTCGAACAGGGCGTCGGTGAGCACCTTGTGGGCATCCTGCGAATAGCCGCGCGTGAGTATCTGCATGGCTTTTGCCACGCGCATGGGCGTCTTTTGGAGTCCTTCGCGCTGGGGGTCTTCGCCCAGCAGTCCGATAATGTCTTTATAGTGCACGGCGAGCTGTTCGAGGCCGTCGCGGAATTCTGTTTCTGGATTCATCGGAATGAATTATGAATTTTTAATACTGCACCGTTATTTTTCCTTTTACGATGCAGGCCTGCGGATAACCGAGCTTCCTGACTTGCTTGAGCAGTTTGGCTGCCTCGTTGTACGTCTTGTAGTTACCCATGCGGCATATCCATCGGGGCGAATAGAAGTGCACGTAGACAGGCTGGTCGGGGAAGGTGTTCTTCAGCTTGTTGCCAGCCTGCTCGGCCTTGACGCGGTCGGCGCGGGTGTTGCCGCCGGCAAATGCCTGAATGCGATAGCCCAACACCTTGGTGGCGTTGCTCATCACCTTCTTGCGCTTGTCGACGATAGTTGTGCCGTCTTCGGTGGTGATGTTGTAGTTCTCGTAGCCTATCACCTTGCGCTTCTTGGGTTCCTCGCGTTTCTCGGGGATGGAGTCGTCGGCTTCGGGCTTAGCGGGCTGCGTGGCAGAGTCGGGCTTGTTGGTCTGTGCCACGTTGTTCTGCGGCACCGGCTTCTGCTGTGTGTTGTCCTGTTGTACAGGCTTGGGGGCCTCGACTGGCTTGGGCTTGCCGTTCACCAGTTCGGTGATTTCGGGCGACTGTGTGACGGTCACCTTACCCTGTCCGGCCTTCTGCTGCTGCAGATGGTCGATGTATTTCTGCGCCTGTACAGGTAAGGGCAAAAAGGTAAAAAGGCAAAAAGGTAAAACCCAGATGACCTTTTTAATCAAATTGTTCGAATATTTGTTCATAAGCCTATGTTTTTTACATTTCTACTTTTTACTCTTTTACCTTTTTACTTTTTTACCTTTTAAATAATATTATTTCTTCCAGGCATCGATGATACCCTTGAAGTCGGCTGCCTTGAGCGAAGCACCGCCGATAAGGCCACCGTCGATGTCGGGCTTAGCAAATAGCTCGGGAGCGTTAGAAGCCTTGCACGAACCGCCATAGAGGATGGTGGTGTCGTCGGCAACAGCCTGTCCGTACTTCTCGGCAATGATAGAGCGGATGTAGGCGTGAATCTCCTCAGCCTGCTCTGCTGTGGCAGTCTTACCGGTACCGATGGCCCAGATGGGTTCGTAGGCGATGACAATCTTGCGGAAGTCTTCCTCTGAGAGGTTGAATACGCTGCCCTCGAGCTCGGCCTTCACCACTTCGTTCTGCTTGCCGGCTTCGCGCTCTTCGAGGCTTTCGCCGATGCAGAAGATTACCTTCAGGTCGTTCTTCTGTGCCAGCAGCACCTTCTCTTTCAGGATTTCGGGAGTCTCCTTGTAGTATTCGCGGCGCTCTGAGTGGCCCAGGATGACATACTGTGCACCTGTGCTCTTGATCATCTCAGCCGAAACCTCACCTGTGAAGGCACCTTTCTCCTTGTCGGCGCAGTTCTCAGCACCCAGTCCGATGATGTCCTGATCGAGGAACTCGGCGATGCTGGCCAGGTGGATGAACGGTGTGCAGATGACCACACCGCAGTTGGGCTTGTCGGCCTTGAGTGTCTCGTTGAGCTCTTTGGCAAGAGCGATACCGTCTTGCAGGTTCATGTTCATTTTCCAGTTACCTGCTACAATTTTCTTTCTCATTTTGCTTTTCTGAATTAAATGTTTATATATACTGCTTTGATGTTTCTTTTTTCGCAGCCACTTGGTCCATGCGAACAGGCGGTCGGCCAGTGTAAGGAAGAGCAGCGGCAGCACAAACCATGTCAGTATGGTGGCTATCTTGCCGGGAACGGAGTCGGTGGGCATTTTCCCCTCGTCGAGTTGCTCCAGCGGCAGGCTCTTGCCGGTCTTGTCTTTCTTCACGTATTCGTCGCCCAGCTTTGGCAGCCTGTTGTGGCTCCATTTGCGGATGACGGTGCCGTCGCGGAGTAGCAGCAGTCCGGGATTGCTGCGGATGACGGTCTTCAGCGTGGTCTCGTCGGTGACGCAGAACTGGTATTCGGCTCCTGTGATGTCGCGCCAGCGGTCGATACTCTCCTGCGGACTGGCAGTGAGACAGATGAATGGGTAGCCATGTTCCTGTGCGTACTCGTAGATTTGGTCGATGTCGCCGAAGTTGGTGTCGCTGGCGAACCTCAGCTGTGGCGAGACGAGCAGGAAGGTGTAGCCCTCGCGGCTAAGCACGTCGTCGGTGATGTCGTCGCCCTCGGCAGTCTGTATGCTGAAGTCGTGGATGGGAGGCACATATCCCTGTTTCACCATGATGCTCTTCTGTTCCACGAATGTCCATGTAGAGTCGGGATAGTCGCTGAGCGAGAACTCGCGGCGCTCGCCGTTTTTCTCCATGATGAACGTTGTCTCAAATACCGGCTGCTCGGCATCTTCGGGAAACTCCATTCCCTCTTTGATGTTGGCTCCCACGTGGTAGGGGCGGAAGTCGAACTGCGGCAGTGTCCACAAGCTCCAGATGCTCGAGATGAGTATGAAGATTATGGTGAAGTTGACCACTATCCACTGGTTGGTTCTGCTGATGAACCGCATCATGAGCAGCGGCCAGCGGGCAATGACCAGGGCGCACGCCAGCAGCACAACGTTCTTGAGCAGCGTTTCACCGTTGGTCAGGTGGATGGCGTCGCCAAAGCACCCGCAGTCGGTGATGGGATTGGCCAGCCAGAGCCACAGGGTGATGAGCGTCATGACGGCCATGAATACCACCGTGAGCTTCGAGGTGGTGCGCCTGTGGATGGCAAACAGCAGGAAGATACCCAGGCAGAACTCGGTGGCGGAGAGCAGTATGGAGGCTCCGAGCGTTACAAACGACGGCACATACTGCACCAGCGAGACGGCTTCCAGATAGTCTTCTATCTTATATTGCGTGCCCAGTGGGTCGATGGCCTTCACGTATCCGCTGAAGATGAACGTCAGCGCTACCAGGAACCTGCAAATGTTTACCGCCCACTTCATTTCCGCTTCTTCCTATTTCGTGTTAACCTGCCGTTATTCCGTGAGTTTGATAACTCCGAACACGGCATAGTTGATGATGTCCATGTAGTTGGCATCGATGCCTTCGCTGACGAGCGTCTGCCCCTGCAGGTCTTCGATTTCCTTGATACGCTGTATCTTGGTCAGTATGAAGTCGGTGTAGCTGCTGACGCGCATCGAGCGCCATGCCTCGTCGTAGTCGTGGTTCTTGCGCAGCATCAGCGCCAGGGCTTCCTGCGCATGCTTGTCGTAGAGGTCCATCGCCTTTTCGGGGTCGATGTCCACTTCGTCGACGTAGCCCTTTTCCAGCTGGATTAGGCCCACGATGCCGTAGTTGATGAGCGCAATGAACTCAGGACGGATGCCTTCGCCCACCATCGATTCCTTCTTTATCTCGAGCGAGCGTATGCGCTTGGCCTTGATGAAGAGCTGGTCGGTGAGCGATGAAGGACGGAGAATGCGCCACGATGCGCCGTAATCGTGCAGTTTCTTTTCGAAAAGCGTGCGGCACTCGGCCATCGCGTCCCTGAATTGTCGTTCTGTGTTATTCTCTGTCGACATTGTGATAAACTTCGAAATTCGCTGCAAAATTACTCAATAAATGTGAAACTTCCAAATATAAGAGGCAAAAAAGCCATTCGGCGCCAGCGGGCCGACGGGTTATTGAGCGGGTTGTTTCTCATTTTGCATCTTTTGCAGCTCTTCTTTCTTCATGTTCAGGAAGCGCACGCGGGCACACTGGGTGTCAAATTTCACCTGCATGGAGTCGAGTTCCAGTCGCATGGCTCCCAGTTCGTTGAGTCCTTTCTCGGTGGCTTTCAGCGCCTCTCGGTGGGCATCGGTGATGCGTTTCAGCGAGTCGTAGCACTGCTGTGTGCGCTGTAACATGCTGTCCAGCTGTGGTATTTCTTTCTGTGCAGCCTCAATCATCGAGTCGATGCGCTGCATTTTTATCTCGCCATAGGTAGGCAGCTTTGCCTTTTGCTGGCACGAGCAGAGTAGGAAGAGTGAAACACCTGCCACAATCAATAATCTCTGTTTCATGGGGGCAAAGGTACGAATTAGTGAGCACAAAACCAAATAGAACTTGTTCTAATTTGTTTTGTCGAGCGATAGTACCTTCTCGAAAGGTACGAATTAGTGAGCACAAAACCAAAATAGAATCGAAATTTTGTGTACCTTTATGTGAACACGGGGACTTCCGTTCATTTTCCCGAATCTATTCATCCCCGTCTTCGCTTGTTGGAGTCGGGGATATTTTTGTTTCAAAAAAATATTAGAAAATTTGGAAGATTTGGAAATACTTCATATATTTGCAGCGGAAATCAAGTAAGAGTATGGCATATTCAAAGATAAATATCGTTATAAAGAAACCCTCCCAGAGTTTGGAAAGGCGTATTCGTGAGATTGGCAGGCGTAAACATGAACGTCTGCAACAGATGCGTAAGGATTGGGAAAGCGGTGTAAGTGAGGAATCTAAACCAACTCTTGCGAAATGATTTTTTCTGAATTTGTTTCTTCATCAAATGGAGATGTTTACCAGATAAGCCTGTCATCAGAGAATGACGGGCTTTTATCTGAATATGTATCCCAAGTGTTAGCTCACGAAGGAATCGTCATTCTTAATGTTGAACTTAGTCGTGTACAAGGCACCAATCCAACGAGCGGTGCAGTTCTAGCTAAAATCGAAGAGGTAATAGCAAATGTTTTTCTTTCTCATCCCAATGTGATGATTTGTTATTATTGCGATTTTCTGAGTCAGATTCCTTCTATGCGGCAGGATTTGACGGTACAGGAATATCGAAGTGTTTTGTTTTCCCACATGTTTGACAGATATGTCACTTCACACCATATAGAGCATGTCAGTCAGGCGATAGCCACAATTGAAGGTTCTGTAGAGAATTATTACGTTCACATCATTGCCCGTAATGAACATCTTCATTATGTAAACTTAATCATTGAGCACGTTCAAAGAGATTATGGAAAATAACCCTGCTTTATAGCCGTCCCTTATCAAGGGACTCAAAATGTTTTTCCACTCATTTGCACTACCTTTATGTCCCTTTGGGCCATGAAGGTAGGCTGCATCTCAACAAAAAAAGAAAAGATTTCTTTGTTTTGTCTTCGATTTGCACTACCTTTGCAGCCAAATTCAAGGAGCATGGTTCTCTATAGCGACGCACAATTAGCAGAAATACTCGATAAAGACATATTCCATCTGATTTCCGATTCGGCCGACGAATTGGGAGTGGAATGCTATGTCGTGGGCGGCTTCGTTCGCGATATCTTCCTGGAACGGCCATCGAAAGACATCGATGTGGTGGTCGTGGGCAGCGGTATCGATGTGGCCAGCCGCTTGAAGGAAAAGCTGGGGCGAAAGGCCCACCTCTCGGTTTTCCGCAATTTCGGCACCGCCCAGGTGAAGATGGGAAAGATGGAGGTGGAGTTTGTGGGTGCTCGCCGTGAGAGCTACAGCCACGATTCGCGCAAGCCCATCGTTGAAGACGGAACGCTGGAGGACGACCAGAACCGGCGCGACTTCACCATTAACGCGCTTGCCATCTGTCTGAATAAGAGCAGGTTCGGCGAACTGGTGGACCCCTTCGAGGGCCTCTACGATATGGAGGACGGCATCATCCGAACACCATTAGACCCCGACATCACTTTTTCCGACGACCCCCTGCGCATGCTGCGGGCCGTCAGGTTTTCCGCCCAGTTGAAGTTCGACATCGAGCGGGAGACGCGCGATGCCCTTACGCGCAATGCCAACCGCCTGCAGATTATCAGCGGCGAGCGCATTCAGGAGGAGTTCAACAAGATTATGATGACCGACCAGCCCAGCCGCGGCATCTATGAACTCTACGACACCGGGCTGCTCTACCAGTTCCTGCCCGAACTCTGTTCGCTTGATATCGTGGAGACCCGCAACGGCCGTGCACACAAGAACAACTTCTATCACACGCTGGAAGTGCTGGATAACGTGGCTGCCCGTGGCGCCGGCCTGTGGCTGCGCTGGGCGGCACTTATGCACGACATTGGGAAACCCAAGTCGAAGCGCTGGGACCCGCTGGTGGGCTGGACCTTCCATAATCATAACTTCCTGGGTGCCAAGCTGGTGCCGGCCATCTTCCGCCGCATGAAGCTGCCGCTGGATGCCAAGATGAAATATGTGCAGAAACTGGTGGATTTGCACATGCGTCCCATTGTGATAGCCGACGAGGTGGTGACCGACAGCGCCGTTCGCCGCCTGCTCAACGATGCCGGCGACGATATCGACGACCTGATGACGCTCTGCGAAGCTGACATCACCTCGAAGAACGAAGTGCGCAAGGCCCATTTCCGCGAGAATTTCCGCATGGTTCGTGAGAAACTGGCCGACCTGAAGGAAAAAGACTACAAGCGTCTGCTGCAGCCCGTCATCGACGGCAACGAGATTATGGAGATGTTCGGCCTGAAGCCATCGCCCGAGGTGGGTGCTTTGAAACAGTGCCTGAAGGATGCCGTGCTCGACAATAAAGTGCCCAACGAGCGCGAGCCGCTGATGGAATTGCTGATGCAGAAAGCTGCCCAGATGGGTCTGTCGATAGCAACGAAGGATTAAAAAAACATAAATTCTACGGTCTTCGTTTCTTGAATTACCTATGCATTCGTTTTTTTTATGTAATTTTGCATCTTGAAAACTGAATTCTTTTAAAAAGTTTTCAAGGTATAACGTTTATTTCAGAGTGTTTGAAGATAGTATTAATAATATAAATAGGTATGAAAAAAAGCAAGTTTTTAATGATTGCAGCTCTTGCTGCTCTTCTGGTTTCATGCGGCGGTAATAAGGGCGGCATGAGTTTCGGAGACAATGAGTACCCTGTGGAGGCGGCTGGCACCAGCAGCGCAACGCTGCAGACCTCGTATCCTGCCACCATCAAAGGTATTCAGGATGTGGAAATCCGTCCGAAGGTGTCTGGTTTCATCACCCGCGTTTGCGTGAAGGAAGGTCAGTCTGTAGGCGCTGGGCAGTTGCTCTTCGTGATTGACAACGAGACCTATCAGGCCAGCGTACGTCAGTCCCAGGCAGCCGTTAACACCGCTTTGGCCCAGTGCAACACATCTAAATTGACTTACGAGAATACCAAAAAGCTTTATGATAACAAGGTGGTTGGCGACTTCGAACTGTCGAGTGCCAAGAACGCCTACGATGTGGCTCAGGCTCAGCTTGCCCAGGCCAAGGCCGGACTGGCCAATGCCCGCGAGATGCTGCAGTTCTGCTACGTGAAGAGTCCTACATCGGGTGTTATCGGTAGCCTTCCCTACAAGGTGGGTGCCATGGTCAGCGCATCCAGCACGCCGGCATTGACCACCGTTTCAAACAACAGCACGATGGAGGTCTACTTCTCTGTCACTGAGAAGGATATGCTCGCCATGTCGAAGAACGCCGGTGGCATGAATGCTGCCATTGCCAACTTCCCCTCGGTGAAGCTCCTGCTGGCCGACGGAACAGAATACGGACATGAGGGCCGTGTGGCAAAAGCCAGTGGTGTGGTGGATCCCGCCACGGGTACCATTCAGATGATTGCCCGCTTCAGCAATCCTGAGCGTCTGCTCAAGAGTGGCGGTTCGGGTTCCGTCATCATCAACCGCTCCGACAGCAAGTCTATCGTCATTCCACAGAGTGTGGTCACCCAGGTGCAGGACAAGAAGTTCGTCTATGTGCTGGGCAAGGACAACAAGGTGAAATACACCGAAATCACCGTCAATCCGCAGAACGACGGCAACAACTTCATCGTTACCAGCGGACTGAACGTGGGCGACAAGTATGTCACCAACGGCATCACCAAGCTCTCCGACGGAATGGAAATCAAGCCTATCACCCCCGAGCAGTATCAGAAGAAGATTAATGAACAGGCTGGAGCCATGTCCGCCGGTGAAATCGTCAAGGAACTGCAGAAGTAATAGGATAACTTTTTTCAACAAACGATTATGACATTTACCGCATTTATAAAACGTCCGGTGCTCTCGACGGTGATCTCTATCCTCATCGTCATCCTGGGTGTCATCGGACTGGTGTCGCTGCCTATTGAGCAGTATCCCAACATCGCTCCCGCCACGGTGAGCGTCTGGACATCATACCCCGGTGCTGATGCCGAGACGGTGAAGAACTCCGTCATCACACCGCTCGAAGAGAGCATCAACGGTGTGGAGGGTATGGACTATATCACTTCTACTGCCGGTTCGGGAACGGCAAGCATCACCATCACCTTCCGCCAGGGCTACAACCCCGATATGTGTGCCGTCAATGTGCAGAACCGTGTGCAGCAGGCACAGTCGCTGCTGCCTTCCGAGGTGACGCAGATTGGTGTGCAGGTGCAGAAGCGTCAGAACTCTCAGGTGCTTATGTATGCGCTGGTGTCGCCCGACGGTCGATACGACGACGAGTTCATCACTAACTATGCTAATATCAATGTCATACCGGCATTGAAGCGTGTCGAAGGTGTGGGCGACGTGCAGTCGCCGGGTATGAAGACCTACTCCATGCGCGTGTGGCTGAAGCCCGACGTGATGAAGCAGCACGGTCTGATGCCTACCGACATTACCGGTGTGCTGGCCGAGCAGAACATCGAGGCCGCCCCGGGTAAGTTCGGCGAGCAGAGCGATGTGGCCTACGAATACGACATGCGCTATACCGGCCGACTGAAGACGGCTGAGGAGTTTGGCAACATCATCATCTCGAGTGATGCTAACGGCCAGACGCTGAAACTGAAAGACGTGGCCGACATCAAGCTTGGCGCCCTGACCTACAGTGTGGCCATGCGCGACAACGGTATGCCTTCGGTCATGGGTATGGTGCAGCAGGTGGCCGGCTCTAACGCCACGCAGATTGCCCACGACTGTAAGAAAGTGCTTGAAGAACAGGCTAAGTCGTTCCCCCCGGGACTGGAGTACCGCATCAACATGGACGTGACGGAGTTCCTCTTCGCATCAATCGAGGAGGTAGTCTTCACGCTTATCCTCACGCTCATCCTGGTGTTCATCGTGGTTTACGTGTTCCTGCAGGACTGGCGCTCCACGCTGATCCCGCTGATTGCCGTTCCCGTATCGCTCATCGGTACGTTCTTCTTCCTCAACCTGATGGGCTTCTCCATCAACCTGCTTGTACTATCAGCCTTGCTGCTGGCCATCGCCATCGTGGTTGACGATGCCATCGTGGTGGTTGAGGCTGTGCATGCCAAGCTCGATTTGGGATATAAGAGTGCGCTGACGGCTTCTATCGATGCCATGAACGAGATTTCGGGCGCCATTATCTCCATCACGCTGGTCATGGCCTCGGTGTTCATCCCCGTGTCGTTCATGGGTGGCGTGACCGGAACCTTCTATAAGCAGTTTGGTCTGACAATGGCCATCGCCATCATCATCTCGGCTGCCAACGCCCTGACGCTGTCGCCGGCCCTTTGTGCCATCTTCCTGAAACCGCACGACGAAGAGGGTCATGAGAAGAAGATGTCGATGCTCGACCGCATGCATACCTCGTTCAATGCGTCTTTCAACGCCATGAACGAAAAATATAAGAATGCCGTGCAGAAGTTGGTGCGCAAGCCCATCGCAGTGATTACCACCGTCATTTTGGGTATTATCGTGCTCGGTGTTACGATGTTTACCACGAAGACCGGCCTCGTGCCCGATGAGGACCAGGGCGTGATGTTCTGTACCATCACCATGCCGCCGGCAACCTCCGTGGCCCGCACGCAGCAGGTCATCAATGAGGTGGATTCCATCATCGCCGCCTTCCCCGCCGTGCAGAGCCGTGAGCAGCTGCAGGGCTTCAACTTCATCGCTGGTTCGGGTAGCGACCAGGCCACGTTCATCATCAAGCTGAAACCCTTCGAGGAGCGTCAGCACGGACTGTGGTGGAAGATTAGCGGACTCTGGCAGGGCGACGGTATCTACCGTTTCTTCCTCGACCCAGATGCTGTGACGGGTATTCAGGCCCAGCTGTTCATGAAGACCGCTCACATCAAGGATGCCAACATTCTGGCCTTCGCACCGCCTATGGTGCAGGGTTACTCGGCATCTAACGGTATTTCTGTTGTCATGCAGGACCGCACCGGCGGCGACCTGAACAAGTTCTACGGTATAGTCCAGGACTTCCTGAAGGCCTACAACGAACGGCCGGAGATAAGCCGGGCTCAGACCAGCTACAATCCCAACTATCCGCAATACATGATTCATGTGGATGTGGCCAAGTGTAAGCAGGCCGGCATTTCGCCCCGTGTGGTGCTCTCCACGCTGCAGGGTTACTATGGCGGACTCTATGCCTCTAACTTCAACAGCTACGGTAAGCTCTACCGTGTCATGGTGCAGGGTGCTCCCGAGACACGCATGACGCAGGAGTCGCTTAATAATATATATGTACGCACGGGAGCCGGCATGGCACCTATCAACGAGTTCTGTCATCTGGAGCGCGTGTATGGTCCGGCCAACATCAACCGATTCAACCTCTTCACCTCTATCAACGTACAGGCAACAGTGGCCGACGGTGTCTCTACCGGTGAGGCTATCAAGGCCCTCGAAGAGGTGGCCGAACAGACACTTCCTGCAGGATATACCTATGATTTCAGCGGACTGACGCGTGAGGAGGCCAAGGCCTCTAACTCTACGTGGATGATCTTCCTGCTCTGCTTCATGTTCATCTACCTCATCCTGTCGGCACAGTACGAGTCGTACATCCTGCCGCTGGCTGTGGTGCTCTCCGTGCCCTTCGGCCTTGCAGGCTGTTTCCTCTTTACGATGCTCTTCGGCCACGCCAACGACATCTACATGCAGATTTCGCTCATCATGCTTATCGGTCTGTTGGCTAAGAACGCCATCCTGATAGTACAGTTCGCGCTCGAA
>JAFWQT010000141.1 GCA_017508965.1 Prevotella sp.
ATAATATATATAATACTAATACCCTCTATACTCCCTATTTTTTTCCAATTTCAAATAACTGTCATCTGTCATAACTGTCATTTGTCATTGCTTTTCACATTAAGCGGACGGACGGACAGTTGGACAGAAATATCACTTCCAATAGTCGGAAGCAACCCTTCTAATAGGCGGAAACGGCCTTTCCATCGGACGGAAGCAACCCGCCGCCCGACAGCATTGAAAAAAGACGGGATTTATCAAAACATACCCCCAAAAAGATTTGGTAGTTAGAATATTTTTTCGTATCTTTGCAGAAATTTAAAGTTAACAATGGCAAGAAACAAGAAACCGCTCCCCATACTGAAAAACATAACCATCACTGACTTTGCCGCCGATGGCAAATCATTGGTAAGATATACGGTACCCGCCCACGATGGCCAGCCCGAGTCGCGCGTCGTCATCTTCGTGCCCTTCAGCGTCCCCGGCGATGTAGTCGACCTGCGTGTCATCCGCAAGAAGTCGAACTACTGGGACGGCGAGGTGGCCAGGCTCGTCCAGCCCAGCGAATTGCGACATGAACCACTGTGCCAGCACTTTGGAACTTGCGGCGGATGCAAATGGCAGATGCTCCCCTACCCTGAGCAGCTGAAGATGAAGCAGGCCCAGGTGATTGAGCAGCTGAAGCGAATCGCCAAGGTGCAGCTGCCCGAGTGCATGCCCATCCTGGGTTCGAAGAAGACCGAGGAATATCGCAACAAGCTGGATTTCGGATGCGCTAACAAGCGCTATCTCACCCGCGAGGAGATCCAGCGTCTGCCGAAGGAAGAAGGCCAGAGCCTGAAGGACTTTCCCTCTATGGGATTTCACATCACGGGCTCGTTCGACAAGATTCTGCCCATCGAGAAATGCTGGCTGATGGACGACCTGCACAACCAGATACGCAACTCGGCACGCGACTATGCTATCGGGCACGGACTCTCGTTCTTCGACATGCGCCAGCAGACGGGCCTGCTCCGCGACGTCATCATCCGGTGCTCTAACACGGGCGAATGGATGGTCATCGTGCAGTTCAAGTTCCCCGATTGCGCGGAGAACTCCGATGGTTCCGTATTGCCCGAAGACGCTAAAGGGTTTCTTCAGCATCTTGCCGATAACTTCCCGCAAATCAGCGCCTTGCTATGGGTCGACAATCAGAAGTGTAACGACACTTTCGGCGACCTTCCCATCCACGTCTTCAAGGGCAACGACCATATCTATCTGGAGATGGAAGGGCTGAAGTTCAAGGTGGGTCCCAAGAGCTTCTATCAGACCAACACCGACCAGGCTTACGAGCTCTACAAGGTGGCCAGACACTTCGCGTTCATGGATCTTCCTGAGAAATCCAGTGATTCTAGTGATTCTAGTGATTCTAGAGATTCTCTCCCACTCGTCTACGACCTATATACCGGCACCGGCACCATAGCCAACTTTGTGGCCCGGCAGGCCCGCCAGGTGATCGGAATAGAATATGTACCCGAGGCCATCGAGGACGCCAAGGTGAACTCCGAGGAGAACCATATCGGCAACACGCTCTTCTATGCCGGCGACATGAAGGACATACTCGACGATGAGTTCATCCAGGAGCATGGCCGACCCGACGTGATCATCACCGACCCGCCACGCGCTGGCATGCATCCCGATGTGGTTGAAGTCATCATGCGGGCCGAACCCAAGCGCATCGTCTATGTGAGCTGCAATCCGGCCACCCAGGCGCGCGACGTTCAGCTGATGGACTCGAAATACCGTGTGGCGGCCATCCAGCCCGTGGATATGTTTCCCCACACGCCCCATGTGGAAAACGTGATATTACTAACCAAAAAATAACAACTATGAAAAAATCTGTCATTCTGGCTATCATCATGATGAGCCTCGCACTAACCTCAAACGCTCAGGAAAACAAGGAAAAGAGCACCATCGAAGTGCCCGCCTGGGTGAAGAACTTCAAGTTCTCCGGATATGGTATGCTGCAATATCAGGGCGAAGACCCCGAAGGCAAACACACCAACACGTTCAACCTGCGCCTGCTCCGTATGATTCTCGACGGCAAGATAGGCGACTTCGACTGGCGTGCTCAGGTGCAGGGCACCAATGCAACGGGTCCCGGACAGCCCACCGTACAGCTGGTCGACCTCTATGCCGAGTGGGCCAAGCACAAAGAATTCAAGGTGAGAGTTGGCCAGTTCAAGCGTGCCTTCACGTTCGAGAACCCCACCCACCCTATCACTCAGGGATGGTATTCGTATGCAATGGTGGTGAACAACCTCTCTGGATTCGGCGACCGCACCGGTGAGCGCTCTTCAGGTGGCCGCGACCTTGGCATACAGCTCTCGGGCGACGTGCTGCCCAACAAGGACGGACGTGCCCTGCTGCACTATCAGATTGGCGTATACAACGGTGAGGGTATAAACATGAAAGACCAGGACAACCGCAAGGATATCATCGGCGGCCTGTGGGTGATGCCCATCAAGGGCGTACGCATCGGTGCCTTCGGATGGACAGGTTCGCGCGGCAACATGCTCGACCCCATGACCGGCATAACCCGAAGCGTTGAGAAGAACCGCTACGCTCTGTCGGCCGAATACGACAAGGACGAATTCACCTTCCGCACCGAGTATATCCACAGCCAGGGATGGGGTGCGGCAAGTGCCGGCAACAACGTTCGCGAGATTGACTACTCGAAAGGCGACAAGGCCGACGGATGGTATGTGTTCGGCATAGTGCCCGTCATCAAGTCAAAGCTGCATGCCAAGGCCCGCTACAACACCTACCGCTCGGATAAGACATGGGGCAACTCGAAGACCATGTACGAGGTGGGTCTGAACTACTTCTTCAACAAGCGCATGCAGATCAATGCCGAATACGGCCTGGTGAACGTGCGTTCAACCCACAAGAACCACAACTTCGTGGATGTGGAGTTCGATTTCCGATTCTGAAACCATTCTTAAACATTTAATAAATTAATCAGTTAAACTTTAATCACAATGATTCCTACAGTCTTTTGGCTTGTGCCCGTCGCATCGATTGTGGCACTGTGCATGGCCTGGTTCTTCTTCACCCAGATGATGAAGGAGAGCGAAGGCACGCCACGTATGGCTGAGATTGCCAGTCATGTGCGCAAAGGTGCCATGGCCTATCTGAAGCAGCAGTACAAGGTGGTGCTTTATGTGTTTATTGTATTGGCCGTGATATTCTCGTTCATGGCCTATGTGCTTCATGTTCAGAATCCCTGGGTGCCCTTTGCATTCCTGACGGGCGGTTTCTTCTCGGGACTGGCCGGATTCTTCGGCATGAAGACCGCGACTTATGCTTCTGCCCGCACGGCTAATGCCGCACGCAACAGTCTCGACGGAGGCCTGAAGGTGGCTTTCCGCTCGGGTGCCGTGATGGGTCTCACCGTGGTGGGACTCGGCCTGCTCGACATCGCCATCTGGTTTGTCGTGCTCAACTGGCTGACCGACGAGTCGCTCATTGCCATCACCACCACCATGCTGACCTTCGGCATGGGTGCTTCAACGCAGGCTCTGTTTGCCCGTGTGGGTGGCGGTATTTACACGAAAGCTGCCGACGTGGGTGCCGATATCGTAGGTAAGGTGGAGGCTGACATCCCCGAGGACGACCCGCGCAATCCCGCAACCATCGCCGACAATGTGGGCGACAACGTGGGCGACGTGGCCGGTATGGGTGCCGACCTCTACGAGAGTTATTGTGGTTCTATTCTTTCAACGGCTGCCCTTGGAGCAGCTGCCTTTGCCATGTCGGGCATCGATGTTCAGCTGAAGGCCGTCATCGCCCCGATGCTGATTGCCGCCGTGGGCGTGTTCCTCTCGCTGCTTGGCATTTTCCTCGTACGCACCAAAGAGGGTGCCACCATGCACGACCTGCTCAAGTCGCTTTCGTTGGGAACCAATGTGTCGGCCGTGCTGATTGCCGTGGCCACCTTTGCCATCCTCTATCTTCTGGGCGTTGAGAACTGGGTAGGCCTTTCGTTCTCGGTGATTTCAGGTCTTGCCGCCGGTGTGATTATCGGACAGGCCACCGAGTACTACACATCGCATAGCTACAAGCCGACGCAGAAGATTTCGGAAGCCGGACTCACGGGCTCGGCCACCGTTATCATCAAGGGTATCGGAACGGGCATGATTTCAACCTGCATTCCCGTCATCACCATTGGCGTGGCCATCCTGATGAGCTATATGTGTGCCAACGGATTCGACCTCTCCATGTCGTCGCAGAGCCTGGCCAACGGACTTTATGGCGTGGGTATCGCTGCCGTGGGCATGCTCTCCACACTGGGTATCACATTGGCCACCGACGCCTACGGTCCTATTGCCGACAATGCCGGTGGTAACGCCGAGATGAGCGAGCTGGGTGAGGAAGTGCGCCACCGCACCGATGCCCTGGATGCACTTGGCAACACCACGGCCGCTACGGGTAAGGGCTTCGCCATCGGTTCGGCCGCACTTACCGCTCTGGCACTTCTGGCCTCTTATATCGAGGAAATCAAGATTGCCATGGAGCGTGCAGACGTGATGATGACCAATGTGAAAGGCGAGATGATCAGCGCTGCCCAGGCCACCATCCCCGACTTCATGAACTACTTCCAGGTGAACCTGATGAACCCGAAGGTGCTGGTGGGTGCATTCATCGGTGCCATGGCTGCCTTCTTGTTCTGCGGTCTTACAATGGAGGCCGTGGGCCGTGCTGCCCAGAAGATGGTTGAGGAAGTGCGCCGCCAGTTCCGCGAAATTGCCGGAATCCTTGAAGGCAAGGCCACTCCCGACTATGGATCTTGCGTTGAGATTTCCACTCGTGCCGCTCAGCACGAGATGATTTTCCCGAGCATCCTGGCCATCGTGATTCCCATCATCGTGGGTTGTGTGCTGGGTGTTGCCGGTGTGCTTGGCCTGCTGGTAGGCGGTCTGTCGTGCGGTTTCACCCTGGCCGTATTCATGGCCAATGCCGGTGGTGCATGGGACAATGCCAAGAAGAATGTCGAGGAAGGCCACTTCGGCGGCAAGGGCTCGTTTGCCCATAAGGCAACCATCGTAGGCGACACCGTGGGCGACCCGTTCAAGGATACTTCCGGTCCGTCGCTCAACATTCTTATCAAGCTGATGTCGATGGTGAGCATTGTAATGGCAGGTCTCACCGTGGCCTTCATCTAAGTCTGATTTTAGCGATTTTTAAACATTTTGGCCGCAAAGTTTGCAAATTCGGATTGCATTTATTAACTTTGCGGCCAAAATTATATTAAATCACCTATGAGTACTGATAATTCTTCAAGCAGCAGTCATCACCATAGCAGCTCATCGAGCGGCAAGCATCATCATCACCATCATCATCACGACGATGCTTCGAGATTCAAGAATCACACGCTCTCTGCCGCCAAGCGCCGCAAGATGTTTATGAGAATAGCTTACTTCACCTTGTGTGCGGCGGCTGCCATCGTGGTGCTTTTGTGCATTCTCTCCTTTTTCGTGGAGATTTAAAGCTTACGGAAAAACAATCTATTTGGTAATTCTGAACCAGTCAACGTCCACCCATCCGCGGACTTTCTTTCCAGCTGGTTCGGCGGCCATGATGCCTATCTTGGCACCAATCCATTTACCTTGGCGCATCGTGAACTTGTCGCCTACACTCTCGTATTTCTTTCCGTCCTTCGACCAGGCAAACTCCACCGATGCCTCGTGCTTGTTGGTTCCGTCGGCATTCTTTCCGCCCACGTAGCTAACTTTCAGCCTCAGGTAGGCATCGCAATGAATGGCCGGCTGATAGTCCACCTTATCTTTTTCCGTGGCCTTCAGGGTGGCCAAAGTCTTCACTTCCTCGGGTTTCCCCTTATCGGCATTCTTACAGGTGATTTGCTGAAGCTGGAACGCATCCCCCACTCTCTTCAACACCAAAGCCTGGTAGTCCATTCCGAAGACCGTGATGCCGCCGTATTGCCCTTCATCCTTGGCCGAAAGGCGGATTTTAGCCGTGGCCGTGAAATTATCGGCTGGTGTCTTCTGAAGCAACAGGTTGCCGGCTTCCCACATATTCTTATAGTCCTCGCTCTGTTTGTGGCAGAAAACGCGCATATAGCCGTAGGGCGTAGGCATTCCGAAAGTCTGCTGGTAGTTGGCGTGCCATTGCCATTGCTTGCCCATCTGGATGGTGTTGAACTCGTCGCTCTCCACGGGATTCTCTATGGGGTAAGTCTTGACCACATTGGGCTTCTTGTATTTCAAAACGGGCTGACCGCAATAGTTCTTGGCCTTCTCGCCCATTACCGGCCAGTTGTCCTTCCATTCCACGGGCTCCAGCCAAACCACACGACCATAGGCCTCCTTGTCCTGGAAATGGAGGAACCAGTCTTCGCCACTCTTCAGGTGCACCCATCCGCCCTGATGAGGGCCGTTGATGTTGGTGTTGCCCATGGCAAGTACACGTTTGCTTTCGTATGGCCCGAAGGGACTCTTTGAGCGCATGGCCAACTGATGTCCGATGGGAACACCACCGGCGGGACACATAATCCAATACCAGCCGTCGCGCTTGTAGAACTTGGGACCTTCTGCCGTACGGTCTTCCGTGCCGTTGCCATCGAACACAATCACGGGGTTGCCAATCTGCTTCATGCCGTCGGCACTCATCTCGCGTACCGTTAAGACCGAATTGAACTGACAACGCGAGTTGGCCCATCCGTTCACCAGATAGCACTTGCCGTCGTCGTCCCAAAGCGGTGTGGTGTCAATCATGCCCTTGCCCTCGATAACGCATTGAGGCTCCGTCCATTCGCCTTCAGGGTCTTTGGCGGTGGTCACAAACACGCCCAGGTCAGGGTCTCCCCAATATATATAATAGGTCTGGTTGTTCTGATTGTATCGGATGCTTGGTGCCCAAACGCCGTTTCCATGCTGGGGCTGGTTGTATCGCTCCAACGGAGGCAAAGCCTTGACGGCATGGTTCACTATCTTCCAGTTCACCAAATCCTTCGAATGGAGAATGGGCAAGCCGGGAATGCAGTTGAACGAGGAAGCCGTCAGATAGAAGTCTTCACCGGAAGCACCGACACAGACATCCGGGTCGCTATAGTCGGCATTGATGACGGGATTCGTAAAGGTGCCGTCGCCATTGTCAGGGCACCATACCAGGGATTTGTATTGCGCCTGCATCATCAGCGGGAACAATAGTAGAATAGTAGTTAAGTAATGCTTCATAAAATATTAAATAGTTTGTATAAAATTATTTTCCAAGTTACTGACTTTCAACTTATAATTCACATCGTGCTCGATTCTCATCATTTGTTTCGGAGCCATTGGCGGAGGCGTTAGTGCCAAAGCCACATGCCCCATTGTCCGACGCATGTTGATTTCCACGCAAGGATGCAGCAGGAAGCCTTTGTTACCCTCACCGGCCACAATCATCATGTCCACGCCGAAAGGCCCCACATAGTGGCTTTCAAACTGGCGGGGTGCAAACTTGATGACGCGCTCGATGACATATTCCAAAAGCGATACGGGCACATAGCGCGAAAGCATCTCGAGCTTTTCCTTGTAGGAAGCCAGCAGACTGCCCGCATAGGCACCGTTTTGCGTGATGAAAAGCGACAGTCCCTCAAATCGGATGCTACCATCCCCAGAGGCATAAAACTCCATGCCGAAATCTTTTACCTTATTATAATATGGTTCCACCATCACGCCGCCTTGTTGCTCCATCACACGGTGCACCCAGTTCTTCGTGGGTTCGTTCATGGGGCCGTTCACGTATCTGATGCCGCGGCCGCTGCTGCTCCAGGGAGCCTTGATCACCACGTTATGCCATTCAGCCAACACCCTTCGCCCAGATTCGAGCGTCGTGATATAGGCACTCTTGCCGCACGTCTGATCCTCCCGGCCCATCCGCAACATCTGCAGGGCGTTGCTGGTCTTGCGGCGGTTCGACAAGTGGCGAATATCTATCAGGGCGCCCTCGTCGGGCATGAGCCGGCTGCTGACGCCAGCCTCCTCCAATTCGGTTTTGATGGTCAGGTCCCATCCCCACGGCAGCACTTTATCGAACAACAGTCCCTTGACCTCTTCTTTTCTAAGGAAAAGAACATCGGCCGTTTTCAACCCGGAACGCTTAGCTGCCTTCACCGCGAACGACACGTCGTCTACAAGCACTACGTCGCCATCATCTGCCCACAAGGCCGGAATCCATCCAAGATTCATCCGGAGTTCCTGGGCGGCATGCGGCATGGTCTGATGGCGGCGGTTGAACGCAAGGGCTATATCATGCTCGGGGTTGAATATATGTAATTTCATATTGCAAAAATAGCATAAATCTTTAATATAATGACAATCGTCTGCAAAAATAACAAAAAATAATAAGATTTTGCCAACTACACTTTGCAAATTAAGAAATTATTAGTAACTTTGCACCGTTTTATAAAACAAATCTCTAATGATGGAAGCCTTCTTTCGCACACACGCCTATTTGGTTGAACATGTGAATGCCCCGGTACGTCGACTCCTTATGGATGAGATTAACTGGAACGACCGCCTGATTGGCATCAAGGGCACACGTGGCGTGGGAAAGACCACCTTCCTGCTCCAATACGCAAAGGAAAACTTCGACACACACGACCGTAAGTGTCTGTATGTCAACATGAACAACTTCTATTTTCAGGGAAGGGGCATTGCCGATTTCGCCGGCGAATTCTATCGTCGGGGCGGAAAGGTGCTGCTTGTAGACCAGATTTTCAAGGAAACCGACTGGAGCACCCAGCTTCGCCAGTGCTATGACCTCTACCCCGACCTTAAGATTGTTTTCACGGGTTCAAGTGTGATGCGGCTGAAAGAGGAGAATCCCGAACTGAACGGCATCGTGAACAGCTACAACCTCAGAGGTTTCTCGTTCCGCGAATTCATCAACCTTCAGACCGGAAACTCGTTCAAGCCCTACACGCTCGACGACATTCTCCACAATCACGAACACATCACCCGGCAAATCCTGCCCTATGTTTCACCCATGAAGCATTTCCAGAACTATCTGCACCACGGTTTCTATCCTTTTTTCCTTGAGCATCGAAACTATTCCGAGAACCTGCTCAAGACGATGAACATGATGACCGAGGTTGACATACTGCTCATCAAGCAGATAGAGCTGAAATACCTCACGAAAATCAAGAAGCTTTTCTACCAGCTGGCCGTCAACGGACCGAAGGCACCCAATGTGTCGCAACTGGCCAACGACATCGAGACCAGTCGGGCCACCGTGATGAACTATATCAAGTATCTCACCGATGCCCGCCTGCTCAACATGATTTATCCGTGCGGACAGGATTTCCCGAAGAAGCCGTCGAAGGTGATGCTCCACAATTCAAACCTGATTTACGCTATCTATCCCATCGAAATCAAGAAGCAGGAAGTGATGGAGACATTCTTCGTGAACTCGCTCTGGAAAGACCACAAAGTGAACCAGGGCAACAAGGACAGCTACTACATTGTGGACGACACCCGTCGGTTCCGTGTGTGCGATGCCGAAAGTAAGAACAAACTACGGGTTAACCCCGACACTATCTACGCCCGCTACAACACAGAAATCGGCAAGGACAACCAGATTCCGCTATGGTTGCTGGGATTCCTTTACTAGAAGTGAGAAATGAGAAATGATAAATTGAGGAAATGAGAAAATGAGATTGCTCACAGACTCACGGACTTAAAATATAAAAGTTTTAATATATACATTAACATTATTAACAAAATGGCAAAAGAAAAAAAGTTTATCACTTGTGATGGTAACGAGGCTGCTGCTCATATCTCGTATATGTTCAGCGAGGTTGCTGCCATCTATCCTATCACTCCGTCATCTCCGATGGCTGAGCATGTTGATGAATGGGCTGCCCGTGGTCGTAAGAACCTCTGGGGACAGACCGTTTCTGTTCAGGAAATGCAGTCGGAGGCAGGTGCTGCCGGTGCCGTGCACGGTTCACTTCAGGCCGGTGCCCTCACCACCACATTCACCGCTTCTCAGGGTCTGCTCCTGATGATTCCTAACATGTACAAGATTGCCGGTGAGCTGATTCCTACCGTGTTCGACGTTTCTGCACGTACACTGGCCAGCCACTCTCTCTGTATCTTCGGTGACCACCAGGACGTCATGGCTTGCCGCCAGACTGGTTTCGCCATGCTTTGCGAAGGTGGCGTACAGGAGGTGATGGACCTCACCGCCGTTGCTCACCTTGCAACTCTCGAGACTTGCGTTCCTTTCGTTAACTTCTTCGACGGTTTCCGCACCTCTCACGAGTATCACAAGATTGAGCTCATGGACCAGGAAGACATCCGTCCGCTGGTTAAGGAAGAGTACATCAAGCGCTTCCGCGACCGTGCTATGAGCCCTGAGCGTCCTATCACACGTGGTACGGCCGAGAACCCCGAGACATTCTTCACACACCGCGAGGCCTGCAACCCCTACTACGATGCAGTTCCCGAGGTTGTTGAGAAGTACCTGGGCGAGATCTCTAAGATCACCGGCCGTGAGTACCACCTGTTCTCATACTACGGAGCCGAGGATGCTGACCGCATGATCATCCTGATGGGTTC
>JAFWQT010000142.1 GCA_017508965.1 Prevotella sp.
AGGATAAA
Source organism: Prevotella sp. (assembly GCA_017508965.1). GTDB lineage: Bacteria > Bacteroidota > Bacteroidia > Bacteroidales > Bacteroidaceae > Prevotella. The sequence continues at coordinate 9 of JAFWQT010000142.1, forward strand.
CTCGCCACCCTCCAGTCCTACGGTTGTTCGTTTTGTGATGCATTTGCTTTGTATGATTCGTCGGATGTCATCGAGCGATAGATGTTCCACCTTCTTCTGCCAGATATTGCAGTGCTTGCATCGTGACTGGCAGGCCGTGGTGGCATAAATCATCAGTTGCGACAGCCGCTTGTGGCGCGGACGCATGATGTTGTTCAGATAGAGGAAGCCATTGTAGGCATAATCGTAAATCGTGTACATAAAAATTCGTTGCAGTTTCTACTTATAAAGTCTGAAACTGCAACGAATGACTGCACAGGGCGGGCGATTATTTCTTCAATTTTCCCTTACTTTCCAGATATTTCGTGAATGTCTCCCACTGGGCCGCCCGTTTTGCACGATTGGCCTTAACCTGCTCGTCATTGAGGAACTGCGGCGTATTGGGATAGCAGTCGTAGAGATAATAGCGGTTGCTATCGATGACTCTGCCGTCCTCGATCTTGCCACAGCAGAGTACGAGATCATTGAATACCTGGCTACAGATGAGACCGACAAAGGTGCTGCCTGAGAAGAGTGTCTGGTTGCCCAGACGGAATTCTACGCTGGAAAGCAGGCGCAGCTTCTCGTAGAGAGGCTCCTCCATGTCGCGGAAACGCAGTTCACGGGTGTCCGGGTCGAACCATTCGATGTCGTCGTCGGTGAAGAGTAATTTTTCAACATCTGCTACGGAGCGCGTTCCCGGCTGACCGATACACCAAAGGTGGGCTTTTCCTACCGGATCGGTTGTGAAGGGCTTCTCCGGTTCGTAACTGTCAAGACTGCAGGCAGTCATCATTGTGCTGGCAATGGCTATCGCCATTATCCGAGCGAAGGGTCTGTAATGTTTCATATTCTTCAGCGTTAAAAAAAATGGTTTTTCTATTTATATAGTCCGCCAAGTGCTGAAAAGACTGCACGGTTACCACGTAAATCTGATGCCCAGCGGCAGGGAGAAGGTAAACGGATGCTCCGTGCGGTAGGTCTCAATGTCTGTCTTCATCGGGATATAGTATTGCAGGCTTGGCTCCACAAAGAAGCCGACGTTGGGTGTGAGGTGGTATTGCAGACCAAGACCGAAGGTGGTAGAGAACTGCCACGGTGCGCGGATGGTAGTCTTGTCGCTGGCCTCATACTGACCATTCACATAGAAGTCTGAGTGGAGGGTAGAGCGGACTGGGATTTCTGTTGTCAGGCCGAGACTGCCGTAGATGCTCCACCGTTTTCCGCCATACGTATTATATATACCCTTCACGGGGATGCCAAGGTAGTGGATGGTCTGCTGCTCGCTGATGGTATTACCATCTGTTCCCATCTCAAAGTCAGATGTCAGTCGGCTGTAGCTGAAACCAGACTCCAGTCCGAAGCGATGATTCAGTCTGTACTTCAATGCCAGCGACCAGGTAATAGGCATGCGGTGGTGGCTCGAACGCAGGATTTTGTTTTCACCAGGCCGGTTGGCGTTGTTCATGGCGATGCGCATGATGACGCTGCGAGTTTGGGCACTCACTGCATCAGGATGATTGGCCAGATAGACGGCATAGTCTGTCCAGTTGTCAATGCTACTCGGGATTATCGGACTTGGGGAAGGCCCAGGTAAAGATTGTGCAGCTGACGGCGTGGGCTTATAACTGAACGGCTGATTATAACGGTTCTGCTCGTCGAACTGCCCAGCGTATGCCAGTTCTAAAGACCATTTCTTTTCGCTATTAGTGTTGACAGTTGGCTCTTCTGGGAATAACTCGGCCATATCGTAATGCGGTATCTCCACCTTGCGTATAGCCTTTGTAGTGTCGGTTGCAATGGTGTCAGGGATTATCTGCTCTTGTGCTATTATATTAGATAATGTGTCAGACGTGACAGAATCCACTATTTGGACAATAACTGGCTGCTGCGTATCTATATCTATAGGAGTATGTCTCACCGGTAGATGAACAATCACTGGCTCTTGTGGCAGCTCCGTCGGAGAGTCTTTCGGCGTATCTTTCTGCTTTGACACAACGGGCTTTTCAACCTTGAATGCCGTATTTCCTTTTCTGAGCAGAAAGAAAGTAACTGGAAGAAGTAACAGTAGAAGCCCGGCAACCCAATACTGCCGCATCATCTTGCGCAGCATCTTCTTTGCCCGTGACAGTTGCGATGAGGAAGAATGTGGCTCGATGCCTAGCATGTCGGCTATCTCCTTGTGTGACAACCCGTCGAACATAGATAAACGTAACACCTGGCCATAGCCTTCTGGCAAACGCTCAACGAGGCGCAAGACGTCTTCCAATTGCACACCACGCACCTCGGCTTTTTCTTCTGGCATGGGTAGCTGTTCAGCCTCTTTTAATGGTAAGAAAGGTCGAGCCGTCAGATGTTCTTTGTATTTCGAGGCAACATTTCGCGTTATCGACATCATCCATGCTTCAGCCTTACCGTCGTCGCGCAATTTGTCGAAAGAGGTGAAGATAATAACGAAAGCATCATGCAAGACGTCATTGATGTTTTGTTCATCACGGAAATACTGACGACATACGCCTGTCATCTTTTTGGCGTATGTCTTATACAGTTCTCCGAGCGCTTCAGCGTCTCCTTGCCTGCATTGTTCTATCAGCCGTTTTGTCTCCATCGCTAACATAACGTTTCTATACTTTATGTATGTCTATAACGATAAAGACTGCACGAAAGTGTATACTTTTTGCGGAATTTCACATTCTTTATTACAATCTGTTATTCCTATATAAAGAGGGCAGCGTCAGCACGAAGGCTGACAACTGCCCCAACGAGAGAGTTTATAGTCTGTTGCTTTTCTGTAGGATCATTATTATTTCTCATCTCCATCTGCCCTTTCTGTGGTGAAAGGCCAGATGAAGTCTATGCTTGCCGTGACGATAAGGGCAGCGATGAATAGCAGAGCGGCTTTCTTCATTAATATCCCATTCGCGAGGTATCTACCTCCTTTTTCTTTTTCTCCTTGAAGTTACCGATGCGGTAGATGGCGGTGAGGGTATAGTTGGTGTAGGGCATCCAGACCCTCATACCGTAGTCTTGATTGGCTGTAGTGGACCGAGTGTCTATGTGGGCGTTCAGGATGTTCTCGCCTTTGGCCACGAGGCTCCACTTGCCGTTCTTCGTGGTGTAGCGGAGTGTGGCATTGAACCGCAGGAAGGGGTCAATGTCGTAAAGACCTTGGATGGACTTTGTCTGGAAAAACGGATTGAGGATGAACTGTAGGTTATGCTTTTGCGACAACCTGGCAACAGCCGTTCCACCCAGTATACCCGAGAGACAAGTGCGGTCGATAGGCAAGTCGAAGAAATCGGTCTTGTCGTGGCGATAGAGGGCGGTGACCATGACATTTCCGTTGAGCCAACTACCCATGCGGAACTGCGCCGAGGCTTGCAGACCGAAATAGTTGGAATAATCGAAGTTGGTCTCCTTCATGATGACGGCCATGCGGTCTGTGGGCTGGTAGGCCATCTGCACGAAGTAGTCGGGTTCAAGCATGACGAAGGCGGTAAAGGTATAATTGCGGTTTAGTTGCCACATCAGGTTAATGTCGTATTTCGACATAGGCTTTAGGTCGGGATTGCTCCATATCTCGCTGTAGGCCGAGGCATAGTAGATGCTGCTCATGGTGCTCCAATAACTGGGATAGATGGCCTCGCTGCTGAACGCGAGGTTGAGCATGTTCTTTTCGTTGATATTCCACATGGCGTTGAACTGCGGGTAGATGCGCCATTCGTTCCACTTAGTAGCATGGTATTGTTCGGCGGTCAGTGAGGCATCAAGACTAAAAGACTGGCCTATTTGCTTGCTGAAACCTGCGTATGCGTTCAATATGCGTTCGTTGTAATCTACGTGTGATGTGGCATCGGGCAGGGGCTGGTGATCAGCGTTGAAGGTAGTCTGATAACTGTTGTTGTTTGTAAACTGCGCCTTTCCGCCATAGTTCAGTTCCCAACCTTTCGGCAGTGAATGAGTCTGGTCGGCTGTGAAGAGCCATTTGCTGACTTTCTGGCGGCTGTCGACATAGAGGTTTCGGCTTATCTCATTCAACTGCCCGTCGAGATTTTGCGTGCGAGGCTCCTGATAATTGGTATAGGATGCTCCGAGTTGCAGACCGAAGGGAGCCGAATAATTAGCATCCACATTGTGCAGGTAGGTATGCTGTCGGGAGTTTTGTATAGACTGCGCCGTGCCTGTGGTGGTATTGGTGGAGCGGGTACTGTTCCACTGACCGGTATATGCCAGACTGAGGTTGTGATTTTCGCTGATGGCATAGTCCATACCGATATGGTATTCATGGTCGACGCCGTCGCTGCGGTTGCGGGTCTTGTCGCTGTAGGACATGCGCTGGTCATTAAGAGGATGGTTGGCCTCGTGCTCCACCTGCCCGTAGCTAGTGCCGTCGGTGAACATGTACGATGCGTCTATGCCCAGTTTACCATGATTATAGATGACGCTGCCACCCGCATATCCAGTACCGTACTTGTGCTGTCGCCAACCGCCCATCAGTTGTCCTGAAAGTTGGTTTGTTCCAGTAAAGTCCTTCGTCACAATGTTGATGGCCATTCCCCGTACATGATATTTCGCAGGAGCCGACGGCATCACTTCGGCCTTGGCAAGCATGGCAGCGGGCATCTGTTTCAGTCGCTCCACTACCTTGTCGGCACTCAACGTGGTGGGTTTTCCGTTGATGATGAGCGTCACGGTCCGACCTGAGAACATAATGCTGCCATTCATCTCACTTACTCCCGGGATGTTGGTCAGCGCATCGTAGGCATTGTCGGCGGGATATACCTGTAGGAGCATCGGCATGTTGTAAACAAGGTGACCGTTTTCCGTTGTTGAGACTATTCGCTCACCTTTCACCTGCACACCTTTCAGTGAAACCGTCTCATGTTGTAAGCGTATCGTTCCCACTTCTGGCTGACTGCATATCTTGTAGATGGTTTTGTAGCCCACGTATGAGATGCGGGCAAGCACTTTATGTTGCTCATAAGGAATGGCGAAATACCCGCTTTCATTCGATACTCCACCACTAAGCAGGGTGGAGTCAGTGGGATTGAGGATGGCGATATTGGCATAGGCTACAGGCTGGCTCTGTTCGTCGATAATGGTACCCGTCAGGCGGCGGTCAGTCTTGTGGCTGCACTCAACGAATATCTTTTTTCCGTCCTCATCTGTACTCGTGGTGACACGGATGGGGTAGAAGCCAATCATCTGCTGGATGGCTTCGGGCAAACGTTTGTTCTTGATAGTAGTTGTGATGCGGAAGTCCTCCAGTTCGTTGTAGAGGAACATGATGGTGTAGTCGGTCTGCTGCTCTGCCAGTTGTTTGAGAGCATCAGAGAGCGACACATTATTATATTGGCGTGATATACGTCTTTGAGCCTGAATGCTAATGGTCAGCAGCAGGGCAAGAGTAATTACAATATATCTGTTCATGGCGGCTGACTACTCTACGGTTATTTCTTTGTCCTTCAGTGTGACGGTCAGACGCTCGAACTGGTTGAGGTCGCTGACTACTTGGTCGATGCCCTGTTGCGGATTCCATACAAAGCGGAAACGGAGTTGGCGGGCTTCGTCATTAACAAACGTGATCTTGACATCGTAATGAGCGGCAATCTCCGGCAGCATCTTCTCCAATGGTATGTTGTCAAAGATGACGGGCTGTGGTGCTGCGATGGTATCGCCTTGAAGTGAAGAGTGATGAGTGATGTGTGAAGAATTTGCTACCGCCGTGGTGTCTTCCTGCTCTGTTACCTCGGCTTTCTGAGACTGACGGACGAAATGGATGGCAGCAAGGGCAATACCAGATACAAGGAGTATGCCGATGAAGGAGGCTGCTACCTTCATCCAGCCAAGACCATGACGTTTAGGCTGATGTATCTGATTAAACTTTTGCCATGCGGTATCTACATCGACAGGCTTGTTGGCTTGGCGATGGCGACTGCTGCGTTTGGCCTCTACCATGAGGCGGTAGGTCTCATGTGTATCTTCATCACGGTTGATGATGTCCTGGATTTCCTGCTCGGTGTAAGCATCGGGATTGTCGAGCATTTCCAGTAGTTGGTGGATATTTTCACTTGTCGTTTCCATTGCAATAATCTTTTAACGTTTGAAGTGGTTTCTGATTTTTTGAATGCTCTGGGCGAGATACTTGTAGGTGGTGTTCGGATTCAGACCGAGACGACGGGCAATCTCTGCAATAGTCAGATCTTCATCGAAACGAAGATGGAAGATGCTGCGATACGGTTCTTCTAATTGCTCATCAACGAAAGCCGCAATGTTGTCGAGCCGTTCCAACTGCCTGTCAATAGGTTGCAGGTCGGCTACGTCATCAATCGGCATTAAATCTTTCACTCTGTCGTGTAGTTGCATCTGTCTGATGCGGTTCATGCAGGCATTACGCACGGCAATGAGGAAGTAGGAGTCATTATGGGGAGGAATATCGCTGTCGGCAACACGCAGAAAGATGTCCTGTACCACATCCTCAGCCTCACCGTCATTGCCCAGCAAGACCCTGGCCAGATGAATCATCTCGCTGTAGTTCCGGCGGAAAAGCTGTTCCAATTCTTTATTCGTCATAGTAGTGCACTTCTATAGATAAGACACTTCAGACCCCTCGGTTTTTTACGGAAACGCCAATTATTTTCATTTTTATGTCTTAATTTCTTGTTTCGTTCATAATCTGAGTGCAAAGGTACATGTTTCTAAGCATCTGTGGTTCGGTTCTCCTAATCATTTTAATTGAATTAAGAAAGAAAAGTATTATATAAATAAGGTGGGAAGGGATGCGTTTTGACAGATTGGCATTTGATTTTGACAGAATGTCGGAATCTGGCCGCTGGCATATAAGTTGCAAATAAAAGGGTGAAGCCGCAAGGCTATCAAGAGTTAGTAAACATAAAAGAACAACGTTTAATATAAAAAAATCAGGAGGTAAAAATTATGATGTACCCAACTTTTGCAAGAAGTAATGCATGGCTGCCCACAGTGTTCAACGATTTCTTCGACACCGACTTTATGCCGAAGGCTAACGCCACAGCACCGGCCATTAACGTGAAGGAGTCTGAAAAAGCTTATGTCGTGGAACTTGCTGCTCCGGGAATGACGAAAGAGAACTTTGACGTCAACATCAACGACGAGGGAAACCTGGTCATCAAGATGCAGAGCAAGGAAGAGAAGAAGGAGGAAGACAAGGCAACACGCTACTTGCGCCGTGAGTTCAGCTACTCGCATTTCGTACAGACGCTGATTCTGCCGAAGAATGTGGCCAAGGAACAGATTTCGGCCAGCGTGAGCAACGGCATCCTGACCGTGGAACTGCCCAAGATTGTGAAGGAAGAGACCAAGGTGGCCCGCCAGATAACAGTCGGCTAATAAGCCTGAGTCTCTGGAAAAGATATTCATGAATAGGTAGATTGAAAAGGTAAAAAAGATTGTGTTTTTAGGTTTTTAGATAGATTTTGATTGTGTGATTGTTAGTTTTTAATCCCGAGTGTGTGAACATTCGGGATTTTTTTGTAATTTCGCACCCGAATATGAATATATTATTTATTATAATAGGTATAGCATTGGTGCTATGGGGTGCCGACCGCCTGACCGACGGAGCCACTTCGATAGCCCAGCGGTTGAATGTGCCGCAGATAGTGATAGGTCTGACTGTCGTGGCCATGGGCACGTCAGCCCCGGAGTTTTTCGTTAGTTTTGTTTCCGCCCTAAAAGGCACTACCGACATGGCTGTCGGTAATGTCATCGGTAGTAACATCTTCAACACGCTGCTCATCGTGGGCGTGGCCGCCATGGTTTCTCCGATGGTTATTGCCACCAATACCGTCCGCAAGGACATGCCCTGCGCGGTGATTGCGTCGCTGATGCTTCTGCTGATGAGTCTCGACAACGAACTCTCGCGACTGGATGCTGCCTTGCTTTTTGCCGCCTTCATCCTTTTCATGCTCTATACGCTGCATCTGGCCAAGACGGGAAAGCAGGAAGACGATTTGCAGCCGCCAATGAAACCGCTGAAGGCCGTCTTCTATCTGCTGTTAGGCCTGGCATGCCTGATTTTCGGCAGTAATCTGTTTGTAGAGGCCGCAACCCAGGTGGCCAAGTCGCTCGGTGTGAGCGAGGCCATGATAGGACTTACCATTGTGGCAGGCGGCACATCGCTGCCCGAACTGGCTACGAGCGTGGTGGCTGCTATGAAAGGCCGTTCCGCCATTGCCATCGGCAACGTTATCGGCAGCAACGTCTTCAACATCCTTATGATTCTGGGCATCACGGGCGTGATCTGTCCGATGGACTTGAAGGGCATAACGCTTATTGACTTCGGGGTGCTGATTGGCAGCATTGTGCTGCTGTGGTTCTTCACGTTTACCAAGTACACCGTTGCTCGGTGGGAAGGCGCCGTATTGACGCTGATTTTCTTAGGTTATTTGACACATTTGATAATGAGTATATGAGAAACAAGACAATCGCTTTATTGGTGCTTGGCCTGATAATGGTTTCGTGCACCCAGCAACAGGCGAAGAAAGACTCACCTGCCGATAATTCTCTTGCTACGAAGATGAAAGAGGTGGAACAGCAGTCGTCCCCGGCATTCAATGAGTTTGAGAAAGTATATGCAAACTATGTGAAGGCCATGGAGTCTGGCGACCAGGCGACCGCCAATTCATTGGAACCTCAATGGAAAACACTATATGCTGCCTTCACCAGCAAGCGCGACTCGCTGCTTCGTGAATATGTGTATGGCCAGCCTTTCGTTGACCTGACGATGAACAATCTGGAAGGAAAGAGCGTGAGTCTGAGCGACTGGGCAGGCAAGGGCAAGTATGTGCTGGTCGACTTCTGGGCTTCATGGTGTGGTCCCTGCCGTCAGGATATGCCTAACGTGAAGACTAACTACGATAAATATAAGTCGAAGGGCTTCCAGGTGGTAGGTGTTTCGTTCGACAGCAAGGCCGACGAATGGAAAGAAGCCGTAACCCAGATGAGGATGGAATGGCCGCAGATGAGCGATTTGAAAGGTTGGGAGAGCCAGGGTGCAAAGGCGTATAGCATTACATCGATTCCTGCCAACGTGCTGCTCGATCCCGACGGGAAAATTGCAGGCGTTGACCTGCGCGGCGATGCGCTGGGTGCTCGTTTGAAAGATATTTATGGGTTCTGATAAAAATGGCGATGAGTAACGAAGCAAGAAAAAACGAAGGGCTGCAGGCGCTGGGTGCAAAGACCGTCTATCGTGACGACTATGCGCCTGAAGTGCTGGAGACCTTTCAGAATAAGCATCCCGAGAACGACTATTGGGTACGGTTCAACTGTCCTGAGTTCACCTCGCTTTGCCCCATCACGGGACAACCCGATTTTGCTGAAATCCGCATCTCGTATATTCCTGACCAGCGGATGGTGGAAAGTAAGAGCCTGAAGCTCTATCTCTTCTCGTTCCGCAATCACGGCGATTTCCACGAAGACTGTGTGAATGTCATTATGAAGGATCTCATTCGGCTGATGGATCCCAAATATATTGAGGTGACGGGCGTGTTTACTCCCCGCGGCGGCATCAGCATCTGGCCTTATGCCAACTATGGCCGTCCGGGCACAAAGTATGAGAAGTTGGCCGAGGAGCGCTTTGCCCGGCACGAGTAAACTCAGGAAGTCTTTTTGCGGTAGAAACCTTTTTCCTTACCATCTTTATAGCGGATGCGGAGCGAGTCTCTCAGCATCATGACGATTTCCACGGTGTCGCTGTTGTATTTCGTCTTCACTTTCCGCTGGTTTCCCATTCTGAGGGCACCTTCGGTAAGCACCAGTTTACCGTTGAATATGTGCCATTCAGTATAGAATTTCGGTGTGGGGTAGACCACCGGGTTATCCTGATTCTTGTTGCGGCTGTATTCCAAGCCTACGGGACGGGCTTCGTAGTGCCGTCTCAGGGCAAATCCTATTTCCACGGGCTTCAGCTGAATCTTGATCATAGAGTCTATCCTGTGCTTGGTTTCAGCATCCATGTTGCCCAGCGAAGGTGCATCCAGCCGCTTGCGCAACCAAGGTTTTTCCTGGTTCACCCATGTTCCTTTCAGCCGGTCGAGATTAATGACGAGGTCAGCTTTTTTCTTGTCCGTCCCATTCACGATAAGACAAACCCAGTCGCCAACCTGCGGACGGCCAATGACTTTCCTGTTCTTGCTGGCATCGATGATGTTGTAGTTCACGGGATCGCCCCCCTGACCCGACAGGAACACCAGTACAGAATCGGTACATCCGTCGCAGGCAAGTCCGTAGAGCGTTGAGTCTCCTTTTATCTTTGTGCTGGTTCCCACGGTCTTTTTAGGCTCTTCCGTCTTGTTGCTGCACGACGTGCCGACCAGGATTCCAACCGCAAATATAATCAATAAGGTGAATTGTCTCATTCTTTTGTAAATTTTTCGGCAAAGATAGATAAATTTTTCCCTATTTGCGTACTTTTAATCGAAAAAATAACTATCTTTGCACATTATTATCAAATATACCAAAAAACCGAAACTATGAAGAAAAGAATCCAGTTTAGTCTTGTCTATCGTGACATGTGGCAGAGTTCAGGTAAGTTCCAGCCACGCAAGGATCAGTTGGAACGTGTGGCTCCGGCCATCATCGACATGGGGTGCTTTGACCGTGTGGAAACCAACGGAGGAGCCTTCGAGCAGGTGAACCTGTTGGCTGGCGAAAATCCCAATGCCGCTGTGCGGGCTTTCTGCAAACCGTTCAACGAAGTTGGCATCAAGACTCACATGCTCGACCGAGGCCTTAATGCCTTGCGTATGTATCCTGTTCCCGATGATGTACGCGAGTTGCAGTATAAGGTTAAGCATGCCCAGGGTGTTGACATTCCCCGTATCTTCTGCGGACTTAACGACACGCGCAACATCATACCTTCTGTGAAGTGGGCAAAGGCTGCCGGCATGACGCCCCAGGCAACCCTTTGTATCACCACATCGCCTGTGCATACCGTTGAGTATTACAGCGGCATTGCCGATGAAGTGATTGCCGCAGGTGCCGAGGAAATCTGCCTGAAAGACATGGCCGGAATAGGACAGCCCGCCATGCTTGGCGCTCTGACCAAGGCCATCAAGACCAAGCATCCCGACATTATCATTCAGTATCACGGCCATAGCGGCCCTGGACTGAGCATGGCTTCTATTCTGGAAGTCTGCAACAATGGTGCCGATGTTATTGACACGGCCATCGAACCGCTTTCATGGGGTAAGGTCCATCCGGACATCATCTCCGTACAGTCCATGCTGAAGAACGAGGGCTTCGAGGTGAAGGAAATCAACATGAGCGCCTATATGCAGGCCCGCACGCTGACGCAGGAGTTTATCGACGACTGGCTGGGCTACTTCATCAATCCCGGCAACAAGCACATGTCGAGCCTGCTGCTGGGCTGCGGACTTCCTGGCGGCATGATGGGTAGTATGATGGCCGACTTGGCCGGCATGCACCGCACCATCAATTCCATTCGTGCCAAGAAGGGACTGCCCGAGTATAATACCGACGAAATGCTCGTGAAGCTCTTCAACGAGGTTGAGTATGTATGGCCGCGCGTGGGCTATCCTCCACTGGTGACGCCGTTCTCACAATATGTGAAGAACATCGCCCTGATGAATCTTCTCACCATCGAGCAGGGCAAGGGCCGTTTCGTGATGATGGACGACTCTATGTGGGGTATGATTCTGGGCAAGAGCGGAAAGATTCCAGGCGAGATCGATCCCGAACTGAAGGAACTGGCTGCCAAGCAGGGACGCGAGTTTACCGACGCCGATCCTCACACGCTTATCCCCAACGCGCTCGACGATTTCCGCAAGGAAATGGACGAGAACGGATGGGAATACGGACCCGACGACGAGGAACTCTACGAATTGGCTATGCACCCCGAGCAGTATCGCGACTTCAAGAGCGGCATTGCCAAGAAGCGTATGCTCGCCGACTTGCAGAAAGCCAAGGATGCCCGCATGGGTTCGAAACTCTCTCCCGAAGAACTGTCTGCCTTCAAGCATGCCAAGGCTGATGCCCTGGTGGCTCCAGTAAAGGGACAGGTCTACTATCAGTTCTCAGGCGAAGGCGAGTGCGCTCCGTGCATTGAGCCCTATATCGGTGCCGAATACAAGGAAGGCGACAATTTCTGCTATATCCAGGCCACATGGGGCGAAATCGTTCCCATTCCGGCAGCTATCGGCGGCCGTCTGGTGGAAATCGCTGCCAAGCAGGGCGCCAAGGTGCAGAAAGGCCAGACACTGGCTTGGATCGAACGTCCCAAAGACTGATATTCTATGCAGATTAACTATCAGTCAGTTATAGACCACTTTTACAAGGAGGATGATGCCCTGAGGCACATCCTCCTTGTGCATAGTCGGCAGGTAGCAGACAAGGCTCTGCAGATAGCCTTGCGCCATCCCGAACTACAGCTCGACACGGATTTCCTTGAGACGGCAGCCATGCTTCACGATATCGGAATCGTGCGTTGTGATGCTCCTGGCATTCAGTGCTTTGGCACCGAACCCTATATTTGTCATGGCCGTATCGGTGCGGAAATGCTGAGAAACCTTTTAGGAAAAGAGGCAGAAAGCATAGCCCGTGTCTGTGAGCGCCACACCGGGGCCGGACTTACCGAAAAAGACATCGTCGGCCAAGACTTGCCTCTTCCGCACCAGGACTTCTTGCCGGAAACCATTGCCGAGCAGGTGATATGCTATGCCGACAAGTTTTATTCAAAATCCCATTTGGAGCGCGAGAAAACGGTGGAGCAAGCAGCCCGCTCTTTGGCAAAATTCGGCAGCGAAGGGGTGGAGAGATTCCGCAAATGGGCGCAAATGTTTGAATAATTTAGTTAATAAACGGACTTCTTTTGCCGTTTGTCAAATTAAAGTAGTACCTTTGCACGAAAATTTCTGCTTTTTGCAGTTCCGTTATGAGAAGAAAGACTATCCTGTTTTTGGCTTCTGTTGCCGTCATTTTCATGATGGCAGGAAACGGTATGCCTTTCTTCGTTCACAACGGGAAACAATTGGCCGACACGACCGTCACAACGATTGATTCTCTGCTTGAGAGGGCCGACACCGCCGGCATGATGAGTGCAGAAGACAAGGCGCTGCTCGACTCGATGGCTATGGCCGACAGGGAAGAGACCGATACCGATACAGCAGCTTCCCTGCTGCCCGACACCACGAAGATGGACTCTTTGGAACTTGCCGTCTACCGGCATAATAAGGCAGTCGACGACTCTATTCGTGCCGACAGTATCTTCCGTTCGAAGCAAGGCGGTATCGATGCTCCTGTGTCTTACGAGGCCAGCGACTCCCTGGTTTATGATGCCGTAACGAAGACAGCCCATCTCTATGGTGATGCCAAGGTGAACTACACCACGATGGAACTGGAGAGTGAAAAGGTTTACATGAGTCTTGACAGCAGCATCGTCCATGCCACGGGTGTGGCCGACTCTACGGGAAAACTCACGGGAACGCCTGTGTTCAAGATGGGTAACGACACCTACGAGAACGATACGATGGCCTTTAATTTCAAGACAAAGAAAGGTCTTATCAGCAATGTCTATACCCAGCAGGAAGATGGATTCCTGCGCAGTGAGCGGGCAAAACGCGACAGTTCGGGTGCCCTCTACCTGACTCATGGCCGCTATACGACCTGCGATGAAGAGCATCCCGATTTCTATATTGCCCTTTCGCGTGCCAAGGTACGTCCAGGAAAAGACGTGGTGTTCGGTCCGGCCTATCTGGTGGTGGCCGATGTGCCGCTGCCCCTGGCCATACCATACGGATTCTTCCCCTTCACGAAGAGTTATTCCAGCGGCTTCATCATGCCTTCCTATGGCGATGAGTCAACCCGTGGATTCTATCTGAGTCAGGGCGGCTATTATTTCGCCATGAGCGATAAGTGGGACCTGAAGATTCTCGGTGACATCTACACCAAGGGTTCTTGGATGTTGTCGGCGGCCAGCAATTACAACAAGCGCTATCGCTACAGCGGAAGCGTTTATGTAAGCTATCAGAATACGAAGACGGGCGACAAGGGAATGCCCGACTACGTGGAGGAAGAAAGCTACAAGTTCCAGTGGCAGCATCGGCAGGATCCAAAGGCTAATCCCTATACGACGCTTACAGCCTCGGTCAACTTCTCTTCTATCAGCTATGACCGCAATAACATGTACAGCCTTTACAATCCACAGATGCTGAGCCAGAGTCTGCGAACCTCGAGTGTGGGATGGACTACAAACTTCTCCAGTCTTGGCTTGAGCTTGAACGGAACGGCCAATCTGGAGCAGAACATGCGCGACTCTTCGATTACGGTGGGACTTCCCGACCTCACCATCACCGTTTCAAAGTTCTATCCGTTCCGCCGCAAGAAGATGGTTGGCGACGAGCGTTGGTACGAGAAGATTTCAATGAGATATACCGGCCACTTGAAGAATTCAATAAAGACTCAAGAAAGCAAACTGTTCCATACCAACCTGATTAAGGACTGGACGAACGGATTTGAGCATCAGATTCCCATCGAAGCCACGTTCTCGTTGTTCAACGTTATCAACTTGACCCCTCACTTCGATTTCAATGACCACATGACTTTCAAGAAAGAGCGTCGCAGTTGGGATCAGGCCCGACAGGTAGAAGTGAGGGACACGACATACGGTTTCTACAATAAATTCGACTGGCGACTGAGTCTCTCGGCCAATACGAAAATATATGGCCGCTATATTCCCAACCGCAAGATTTTCGGCGATAAGATTCAGGCCATCCGTCACGTCTTTACACCGCAGGTGACTTTCAGCTACACGCCCGACTTCAGTACCAAGCGTTATGGCTATTATGCCAGCTACCAGAAGACCGATGCCGATGGAAATGTGTCGCTGGTGCAGTATTCGCCATACGAAGGCGGAATGTTCAGCGCACCCCGCAAGGGTATGTCGGGAAGTATAATGGTTGACATTTCCAACAACGTGGAAATGAAAATCAAGAGCGACAAAGATACTTCGGGTATCAAGAAAATCAGTATTATCGATGAATTGGGAGCCAACATGTCGTATGACATGGCCGCTAAGGAGAAGCCCTGGAGTGACCTCAACATGCGCATTCGTCTGAAATTAACCAAGAGCTACACTTTCAGCATGAATGCCCAGTTTGCCACTTATGCATGGGATGTAGGCGAAGACGGAGTGCCCTATGAGACCAATTATACCGAATACTCAAGAGGACGTTTCGGCCGTTTCCAGGGAACCACGCAGAACATCTCGTTCACGCTGACGCCTGAGAAACTGAAGAACTTGTTCAAAAAGAAGAAGAGCAAGGATGATGAAGAAGACGATGACGACAAGTTTGATACCGGTGTGGAGTCGAATATTGACGAGACCATGGAGAAAGGAAAGCATGGCGCCGAAGGTAAAGGCAAGGCCGAGACCGATGAAGACGGCTATATGAAGTTCTCATTGCCCTGGTCGCTTTCTATAGGCTATGGTATCAGCATGAATGAAAACAGGTCGGGCACCTTCAATGCCGAAACGAAGCGCTGGCCCTATTCGTTCACCCAAAACCTGAACTTCAGCGGAAACGTCCGTCTCAGCGAAGGCTGGAACATCAATTTCAGCAGTGGTTACGATTTCAACTACCATCAGCTGAGCATGACACGTGCATCGTTGGCACGCGACTTGCACTGCTTCAGCATGACTTGCGAAGTGGTTCTTTATCCCTATACCAGCTATAACTTCACCTTCCGATGCAACGCATCCACACTGACCGATGCCCTGAAATACGACAAGCGCTCAGGCTACACCAATTCTGTGCAGTGGTATTGATTGCAAAGTTCTTTTAGAAAAATATGACAGATATTCCGAGTCTGATTAAAGATTTAGCCCTTATTCTGATGGTTGCCGGTGTGGTGACGCTCTTGTTCAAGCGCCTGCGCCAGCCGTTGGTGCTGGGCTATGTCGTCGCCGGCTTTCTGGTGTCACCCCATCTGCCGCTCACCATGTCGGTCGTCGACGTGGAAAACATCCACCTTTGGGCCGATATCGGCGTGATGTTCCTGCTGTTTTCCCTGGGACTCGATTTCTCTTTCAAAAAGATTCTGAAGATGGGTGCTTCTCCCATCATCGCCACCATAGCCACCATTTCCTCGATGCTGCTGCTGGGCATAGGCACCGGAAGGCTGTTTGGTTGGGGAACGATGGACTGCATTTTCCTGGGCGGTATGGTGGCCATGAGTTCCACCACTATTATATATAAGGCGTTCGACGACCTCGGACTCCGTCAGCAGCGCTTTGCGGGAATCGTGATGAGCGTGCTCATCCTCGAAGACATCATGGCCATTGTGATGATGGTGATGCTGGCAGCCATTGCCTCGGGCAACAATCCCGACGGTGGGATGATGCTCAACAGTGTGCTCAAGATAGGCTTTTTCCTGGTGCTTTGGTTTGTGGTGGGCATTTTTGCCATCCCGCTTTTCCTCCGCTCCGTCCGCAAACTCATCAACAACGAGGTGCTACTCATTGTCTCTTTGGGACTTTGTTGCGGCATGGCCGTTTTCAGCACGCAGGTGGGATTCAGCTCTGCTTTCGGAGCTTTCGTCATGGGAAGTATTCTTGCCGAGACCGTCGAGGCCGAGAAAATCATCCGTCTGGTCGAGCCGGTGAAGAATCTCTTCGGAGCCATCTTCTTCGTTTCCGTCGGCATGCTGGTCGATCCGGCCATTATTGTGGAATATGCGGTGCCCATCATTGTGCTGGTACTAACCATTCTTTTAGGCCAGGCGGTTTTCGGTTCGTTCAGTTTCCTCATCAGCGGCCAGTCGCTCAAGTCGGCCATGCAGTGCGGATTCTCGATGGCGCAGATTGGTGAATTCTCGTTTATCATTGCCTCGCTGGGACTTTCTCTCGGCGTGATTGGCGATTTCCTCTATCCGGTGGTTGTAGCAGTATCGGTGATCACAACATTCCTCACACCTTACATGATCCGAGCATCGGTACCATGCTACAACCATTTGGAACGTCATCTTCCCAAGTCGTGGATTATCCGGCTTAACAATCTCACGCTGACGCATGCCTCGATGGACAGCGGCGAGAACCTCTGGCGGTCGCTGCTCGTACAGCTTCTGCGCATCGTTCTCATCTACGGCATCCTTTCGGTGGCCATCGTGCTGGTGATGTTCTCGTTTGTGCTGCCTTTTGCCATCAGGATTTTGCCTGCGAGCGTGGCCAACATCAGTGTCGGACTGCTCACTATCGTGGCCGTTTCGCCTTTCCTGCGCGCGATGATGATGAAGAAAAATCACAGCGATGAATTCCGTGCCTTGTGGAAAGTGAACCTGGCCAACCGCATTCTGCTGACGCTGACCATCGTGGCACGCATTGCCATTGCCGCCGCATTCGTCTATTATATCTGTGCCTACGTGGCACGATTCCCTCATGCTGTTGAGTTTGCCCTGGCCTTTGCCTTTGTGGTAATCATGATTCTTTCCCGCCGGCTCAAGCGCAGCAGCATCGGGCTCGAGCGCATGTTCATCCAGAATCTGCGTTCGCGCGACATCGAGGCGCAGGTGCATGGCCACAGGCGTCCGCTCTACGAGGGGCATCTGCTCGACCGCGATATCCATATTTCCGATGTTGATGTGCCCGAAGATACCTTGTGGGCAGGCCGTACGCTCGGCGAGCTTCGCTTCGGCAACAAGTTCGGCATCCATGTCAGCAGCATTCTGCGCGGACGCCAGCGCATCAACATTCCTGGTGCCGAGACCATTCTTTTCCCAGGCGACCGTATTCAGGTGATTGGCACCGACGACCAGTTGACAGCATTCTCGTCGGCTATGCAGAAGTCGGTTCTGCCCGACGATCCCGACATCGAGAAGCGCGAAATGCGGCTTCGCCATGTCATCATCACGAGCACCAGCCCGTTCGTAGGAAAGCGGCTGAAGGAGAGTGGCATCCGCGAACACTACGGATGCATGGTGGTTGGTATTGAAGAAGGAAAGGAAAACCTCTCCCGTCCCAACCCCGACCATGTCTTCCAGAAGGGCGACATCGTCTGGGTGGTTGGCGAGAAAGATAATCTTGACAGGATTAATAGGTGATGGGTGTTGGGTGTTAGGTGTTGGTGGCTAGTTTTAAAGAGTATCCACCAACACCCATCACCCATCACCCATCACCTATTAATCATTATATCCGGCGGTTATCTCACAGATTTTCACTATAACCTGCATGGCTTTCTCCATTACTTGTATGCTCACGAACTCGTAGGGGCCGTGGAAGTTCACGCCGCCAGCAAAGATGTTGGGGCAGGGCAGACCCTTGAACGACAGCTGGGCACCGTCGGTTCCGCCGCGGATAGGCTCAACGCGTGGGGGAACACCCGTTTCCTGCATGGCTTTCAGCACAATATCGATGACGTGCATCTGCGGGTCGATCTTCTCCTTCATGTTGTAGTACTGGTCGTTCACCGTGATGCTCACCGTTCCCTCGCCGTATTTCTCGTTCATGGCGATGGCCTGTTTCTTGATGAAGTCCTTTCGTTCCTCAAACCGCTCGCGGTCGTGGTCGCGGATAATGTAGCTCAGCTTGGCCTGCTCGATGTTGCTCTCTATGCCCAGCAGATGGTAGAATCCCTCGTAGCCTTCGGTCTCTTCGGGCGTCTCGTCTTTAGGCATCCTTTCGGCAAACTCTGCAGCCAGCCGGTTGGCATTGATCATCTTTCCCTTGGCATAGCCCGGATGCACGCTCACGCCCTTGATGGTCACCTTGGCCGAGGCAGCGTTGAAGTTCTCGAACTCCAGGTCGCCCAGGTCGCCGCCGTCCATCGTGTAGGCCCACTGGCATCCGAACCGTTCCACGTCGAAGTGGTGGGCGCCCATGCCGATTTCCTCATCGGGATTGAAGGCGATGCGGATGTCGCCGTGGCGAATCTCCTTATGGTCGCGCAGCCAGCACATGGCCTGCACAATTTCGGCAATGCCGGCCTTGTCGTCGGCTCCCAGCAGCGTGGTGCCGTCGGTCACAATCAGGTCTTCGCCAATATGCTGCAGCAGTTCGGGGAACTTCTTCGGAGTGCTAATGATGCCCGGGCTCAGTTCGATGTCGTTGCCCTGATAGTTTCGGATAATCTGCGGCTTCACGTCTTTTCCCGAGCAGTCGGGCGACGTGTCGTAGTGTGAGATAAAGCCAATGGTGGGAACTTCCTGCTTCATGTTGCTGGGCAGCGTGGCATAGATGTATCCCATCTCGTCCATATAAACGTCTTTCATGCCCTCGTTCTCCAGTTCCTTCTTCAGATACTGGGCGAAAACAAGCTGTTTCTCGGTACTGGGCACGCTCTCGGAATCCTCTGCCGACTGCGTGTCAAACTTCACATAGTTAAGAAATCGTTCGGTAATATCCATGTTATAATAAGATTTTTCGCTACAAAGATAGTGTAAAAAATCGATTAAGTGAAGAGAAAGAAAACTTTTTCTTTCTTGAGCGTGAGATTTTTATATAAATGAGCGGAATATCAAAAAGAAATATTTGGCAAATAGAAAAAAAATACTATCTTTGTAGCCCAAACCTATAATCATGTAAAGAATATGGCAACTATAATTTTACAAATACCCGACGAAACCCTCGTGTCGAAAGTTAAACAAGCATGCAAAATGTTGGTGGGCGTGACATCGGTAAAGATACAGAAAGATGCCAAGCCTAAAAATAAAGATGTAACTAAGACGGCAGGATTCCGTGAGGCCATGGAGGACGTGAAAAATGGCCGGGTATATCAAGCCGATAGCGTGGACGACATGTTTAAGAAAATACTTGGTTGATTCATGTATAGTATTAGCTATTCCAAGCGATTCGAGAAAGACTGGTACCCATTCTGATTTATTTTAGTCTTCCGTCCAAACTCATTAGGCGGCGGGATGTTATATTTGCATTAGGACGAAAATCTACAAAAATCTTACAAAAATGATGGAAAGGTCAGCTGTTTCTGGTCATGACAGGCTTAAAGAGATGATTTGTGTTAGATTTTTGAAGATTTTTGTCCTTTTGTAGAAACGTAAAGAAAAATTCGAATTTACGTGCGCTGAGACTCGCGTGGAAGTCAGCAAACGCACTTTGGGCGGCAAATATGCGAGTTTTGAAGCATTATCCGCAACTTACTGATAATGAAATCTTTAGGAGAAGAAATTCGCTTTTGGACTTTCCCCTCAAATCATCTGAACTTTAATTGATAGGCTTTTGAACTGTAATTAGGGCTTAATTACAGTCTAAATGAACTTTATCCAGACTTTAAATGATTATCTTTTGAACTTCAAAAGCCTATTATTTGAACTTTAAATCCCTATCTTTTGCTCATCGGAACCCTTTTCGTTGCACTTTAAACGCCCATCAGGGGCCAAATATCGTTTTCCCCTTTGCTACTTTTATGCGGATTGCGGAGGTGGAATTGTCAAGAAATTTTTGACTATTTCCAGCTGTTTTGCCCACTCACATACGCGCAGGTAATAAAAAAAGTTAAATCTATATGGTGCCGATTTAACGAAAGGCTCCCGATTTAGTCAAATTAACTGATATGAAAGCTTTCAACAAATGGATTTTTCTGGCAGTACTTGCCATGTTGTCTTATTCCTGTAAAGAACAGCCGCAGAAGAAGGAACATGGCGGGCAGGAGGTTATAAAAACCATGAAGGTGACGCGCAGCGACCAGACGCTCGTGTCGCCCTATACAGCACGTCTTACGGGTAGGCAGATTGTGGAAATACGTCCGCAGGTCAGCGGCATCATTACCCGCATCTGCATCAACGAGGGGCAGCAGGTGAGAAAAGGTCAGACGCTGTTCATTATCGACCAGACACCCTACAGGGCTGCCCTGCAGGTGGCCCGTGCCAATGTGGAGGCTGCCCAGGCCAAACTTACCACGGCACGGATGGAATATGAGAGCAGCCGCAAACTGAAGGCCGGACAGGTGATTTCCGACTATACCGTTCAGACTTCGCTCAATGCGCTGAACGAGGCCAAGGCTGCCCTGTCGCAGGCCAAGGCCCAGGAACTCAACGCCCGCAACAGCCTGAGCTACACCGTAGTTAAAAGTCCTGTGAACGGCTCTGCGTCGATGATTCCCTATCATGTGGGCGCCCTGGTGAGCAGCAGCATTGCCGAGCCGCTGGTCACCGTTGCCGACGACAATGTGATGTACGCTTATTTCAGCATCACCGAGAATCAGACACTCGACCTCATTCAGCAGTACGGCTCGCTGAACCAGTTCCTGCAACAGGCCTCAGATGTGCAGCTGAAGCTGAGCAACGGCACCATTTATCCCCAGCACGGCCGAATCAATGCCGTCAGCGGAACGGTCGACAATACAACGGGATCCGTGAGCCTCAGGGCAACGTTCCTCAATCCCCAGCATCTGCTTCACAACGGCGCCTCGGCCACCGTATTGCTGCCCACCAAGCGGCAGGGCTGCATCTCCATTCCGCAGGAGGCAACCTACGAATTGCAGAACCGCATATTCGTCTATCGTGTCATCGACGGCAAGACCAAAGCCACCCCCATCGAGGTGTTCCCGCAGAACAACGGCCGCGAGTATATCGTGGAGCGCGGGCTTGAGCCCGGCGACATCATAGTGAGCGAGGGAGCCGCGCTGATGAAAGACGGGATGGAAGTTAAAAGTGATAAGTGAAAAACGATAAGTGATAAGTGAAGAATCAGCGACGGCGTCGTTCTCTTTGCTTGAAACTAAAAAACTCATAAACTCACAAACTTATAAACTGAAAAATGAACGTACGCCTCTTCATAGACCGCCCGATACTGGCTTGCGTCATCAGCGTGCTGATGGTGCTGCTGGGACTCATCGGCCTTTCGCGCCTTGCCCTTGAGCAGTTTCCCGAGATTGCGCCGCCCACCGTCCGACTGATGGCCAGCTATACGGGAGCCAATGCCGAGACGGTGCAGAAGAGCGTGGTGGTGCCCCTCGAGGAGGCCATCAACGGCGTGGAGGGCATGATGTATATGTCGTCGTCGGCCTCGAATACGGGCGGAGCCAGCATCAGCGTATTCTTCCGCCAGGGCACCGACCCTGACATGGCAATGGTGAACGTGCAGAACCGTGCCGCCACCGTGCAGGGCCGTTTGCCCAGCGATGTGGTGAAGGGCGGTCTGACCGTGCGCAAGCGTCAGACGTCGAACATCAAGCAGATAACACTCTACAGTCATGACGACTCGTTCGACCGTACGTTCCTTGCCAACTATACGAAGATTAACATCGAGCCCCGCCTGAGCCGTATTCCCGGAGTGGGCGAGGTGAACGTCATCGGTTCCGACTACTCCATGCGCATCTGGCTCGACCCCCAGAAAATGGCGCGCTACGGGCTGACCCCCTCAGATATTAATAAGGTGTTGGAAGAGCAGAATGTGGAGGTGGCCACCGGAACGCTGGGTGCCGACTCAGAGAACACTTTCCAGTATGTGCTGAAGTATCGTGGCCGCTACGAGGAAGAGGCGGGCTACGAACAGATGGTGGTCCGCTCGCTGCCCAACGGCGAGGTGCTGCGCATTGGCGACATTGCCCGCGTGGAGCTGGGTTCGCAGAACTACAACTTCATCGGCGAGACCAACGGCCATCCGAGCGTGAACATCATGATTAACCAGATAAGCGGCTCGAATGCCAACGAGATTATCAAGCAGATCGACCGCGAGGTGGAAGAAATCCGTAAAGACCTGCCGCCGGGCATCACCATCGAAGACCTGGAGTCGAAGAAAGACTTTCTCGATGCCTCTATTCTCAGCGTGGTGGAAACGCTCCTCGAGGCGTTGCTGCTGGTCATCCTGGTGGTATATGTCTTCCTGCAGAGTTTCCGCTCAACCATCATTCCGGCATTGGCCATCGTGGTGTCGCTCATCGGCACGCTGGCCGTTATCTATGCCATTGGCTTCTCGCTCAACATGCTGACGCTCTTTGCGTTGGTGCTCGTCATCGGAACGGTGGTCGACGATGCCATCGTGGTGGTGGAGGCCGTTCAGGCTAAGTTCGATGCCGGCTACCAGTCACCCTACAAGGCTACCGTGGAAGCCATGCACGGCATCACGTCGGCCCTCATCACTACCACCCTGGTATTCATGGCGGTGTTCATTCCCGTTTCGTTCATCAGCGGTGTCACGGGAACCTTCTATACCCAGTTCGGACTGACCATGGCCATTGCCGTGGCCATCTCGCTGCTCAATGCCATGACGCTCTCGCCAGCTCTCTGCGCCCTGATTATGACGCCGCATGAGGAGAAGATAGAGGAAACCGCCAACACCCAACACCCATCACCCAACACCCAGAAACTCAGTTTCTCCACCCGTTTCCACATTGCCTTCGACTCGGCTTTCTCTGCGCTGGTCAGGAAATACAAGAAGGCTGTCAGCGTGTTCTTCCGCCGCAAGTGGCTGGCCGGCGTGCTGGTTGTGGTGGCAATCGTCGGGCTTGGTTTCCTGATGAAAAACACGAAGACGGGACTCGTGCCCAGCGAGGATATGGGAACGGTGTTCATCAATGTGCAGGCATCGCCGGGCTTCACGCTGAAGCAGACCTATGGCATCATGAAGCAGGTGGAGCAGCGCATCAAGGACTTGCCCCAGCTGCGCACCTATTCATTGGTGGCAGGCACCAGCGTAGGCTTCGACCAGTCGTCGTCGAACGGCAACTTCACCTTGAAACTGAAGAAGTGGGGAGAGCGTAAGGACGAGAAAGACCACGTGAATGCCGTGATGGAAGAAATCTATCGGCGCACGGCCGACATCACCAATGCCAAGATACAGGTTAACACGCAGGCCATGATTCCGGGTTTCGGACGCATCAACGGTTTCGAGCTTTATATCCAGGACAAGAAGGGCGGCACCATCAACGACCTGCTGGAATACACCAACCGCACGATTCAGGCGCTGAACGAGCGTCCCGAGATTTCGCGTGCCTATACCAACTTCTCGCTGAAATATCCGCAATATCGTGTCGAGGTGGATGCTGCTCTCTGCAAGCGTCATGGCGTTTCGCCCAGCGATGTGCTGTCGGCACTGGGCGGTTATGTGGGCGGTAATTATGCCAGCAACTTCGTGCGCTTCACTAAGCTCTATCGTGTCATGGTGCAGGCCTCTCCCGAGTATCGGTTAGACGAGTCGTCGCTCAACAATATTTTTGTGAAGAGCAGCAGTGGCGAGATGTCGCCCATCGGGCAGTATGTCAAGCTGAACCGTATCTATGGCTCAGAGACGCTCTCGCGTTTTAACCTGTTCCCAAGCATCAGCGTCAGCGGTACTCCTGCCGAGGGTTATTCCACCGGACAGGCCATCGCTGCCATCCGTGAGGTGGCTGCCGAGCAATTGCCCGAAGGCTATGGCTACGAATTCGGAGGCATGACACGCGAAGAGGCTTCGGCCGAGAATACCACCACCCTCGTATTCATCATCTGTATCGTATTTATCTACCTGATTCTCTGTGCGCTCTACGAGAGTCTTTTCGTGCCCATGGCCGTCATCCTTAGTGTGCCGTTCGGACTGGCCGGCTCGTTCATCTTTGCGCAGCTATGGGGATTGGAGAACAATATCTATATGCAGACCGGTCTGATAATGCTCATCGGACTGCTGGCCAAGACGGCCATCCTGCTCACGGAGTATGCCTCGGAGCGCCGTCGTCAGGGCATGAGCATCACAGCCGCCGCACTTGATGCGGCAGCCGTTCGTCTGCGTCCTATTCTGATGACTTCGATGACAATGATATTCGGTCTGTTACCGTTGGCACTGGCCACAGGCGTAGGCGCCAACGGCAACCGTTCGTTGGGTGTGGGAGCTATTGGCGGCATGTTTATCGGCACAATAGCCCTGCTCTTCATTGTTCCGGTATTGTTTATCTTCTTTCAGTCCATTGAAGAGCGCGTGATGCCAAAGCGGAAGAAGGATTAGAAATTAACTTTCCGCTCCGGAGCAGCAAATGAGCAGAAACGGGCTGTGGTGTCAGTAATCTGAAGCACTGCCATGTTGTCGTCGTCGGCTTTGTACATCGACTTCAGACTTGGGTTGCGGTTCAGGAATTCTTCCTTGATGGCCAGTGTCTCGGTATTCACCAGCGTTCCGCTCAGTCGCAACCACTCGGCTCCCGATTTCTTCAGGGCGCAGATCTCAAACTTGCCGTTCTTGGCAATCTGCTTATAGACGTCCTTTACTTTGCCCGTCATGATATACAGACGGCCGTCGATAATCTCAGAAACGCCGAAGGGGCGCACGCGTGGCTGGTCGCCGTCGACGGTGGCAATGAAGAATGCTCCGCATTCCTTCAGGTATGCCTGTACTTCTTTCATGTTTTCTTCCATAGATTTCTTTTCGTTTGTTACTTGTGCATAGCTGCTGTTGAAGGCAGCCAAGGCGAACATTACGGCGAATAAAAACTTTTTCATTTTGTATCTCTCTTTTATTGTTAGGGTTTCAGAACTATTCTCGGTTGCAAAGATACGGATAAGTGAGAACAAAAGCAAATAAAACTCGGTTTTAATTTGTTTTGTCGAGCGAAAGTATCTTCTACAAAGATACGGATAAGTGAGAACAAAAGCAAATTTTGGAGCAGCGAAAACAGATAAATTTTATTTATCGGTTGAGTCGCGACAAAATTTGAAGCATTCAAATAAAACTTGTTTTTAATTTGTTCAACTTTTGTAATTTGTTTCGTTGTAAAATATCGATTATCAGTATCACCAGTTTCACTCGCTGCAACCTGTGGAATATCAGGTATATGTGGCTGAAACTGCACTATCACTTCAGTTTCACTTTCGTCACTCCAGAACATGCCGTAATTCGGTTTCACTGGTTTCACATCTCATAAATACAAGGAATTCAACACCTTTCAGGTGAAACCGCGGTTTCACTCCGGTTTCACTCTCAATCATCCATTTTCTTTCCCGAAGTAATCGCTCCCTCCCTATAGGGAGGGTTGGGGTGGGTCCGTAGGGCTGGGTTTCTAATAGGCTTTTGCCGAGTGATTAGGCCCTAATCACTCTTCAATCAGGTATCTTTCGCATACAGAGGAATAGGGAGATGACATCTGTAGGAAAGGTGAAACCGAAGTGCAACCGCGGTTTCACCTGTATGATACTGAATGCTAATGGTTTTCATGCAAGTGAAGGAGTGAAACCGATTTCCATA
>JAFWQT010000143.1 GCA_017508965.1 Prevotella sp.
CGCCAACGATGGCCACCACGACCATCCATTTGTCAAATCTTCTAAAGTTTTTCATTGTTTTGGATTTTGGTTTACACTAATTTTATTCTTAAAACACGTCGCAAAGATATAAAAAGATAATCAGTAAAGCAAGAAGATTGCCCGTTTTTTGATAATTCTTTATAATATATAGGTAGATGTCGTTCAATTGAACTTCAGAAGGAGTCCATCCAGCCTTTAAATGAAGACAAATTAGCCTTTAAATGAAGAGCAATTAGACTTTAGATGAAGAGCAATTAGCCTTTAGATGGAACCCTTCCAAAGTTTACTTCCAAGCCTAAGCATCCTCGCCATATCAAAAAACTTATTAAAACATTTCTCAAAATGAAGTAAGAAAGAAGAATTATTGCTAAATTTGTTCCCACATTACACAACTGTTTATCGTCAAACTCAATTAAAACCACTAAGTATGATACAAAAGAAATTGATATTCGCCGCGCTTGCAGCCATACTGCTTGGGGTGTGCATAGCCTGTAGTGCGCCGCAACAGGACAATCAAAGAAAAGATTTAACTAAAACTAAAAAATCAATGACAAACAAGGAATTAAAAGAAAAACTGACTTTGGCTCTTGAGGATATGAAGGCCAAAGCCATAGAGATGGGAATTCATGGTGTGGCTGTTGCCTCGGTACTTAACAACGGCGATTCGGCCGACTGGATGGGCGAGATGAAGGTGGCCTACACCACCATCTATCACGGCCGTCGCGACCCGCGTGTGCGGCAGGCCGACAACGACTACACCACGCAGGTGCTCTACCGCTATGGCTTCCAATGGCCCATCACGGTCCGCTCGTATGTGCATCGCTTCGTTGACACCATCATCGGCTTCGACTATTTCAAAAGTTAAACGTTGAAGAAATTAGAACAATAGCAAAAGAAGATAAGAAGATAATTGGAATAATAAATATCATATAACGAATTAAAAACGAAAAAATGAAAAAAATCTATTTGTTCATCGCAGTCATGGCGCTGCTTGCCACGGCTGCCTGCGGAAACAAACAAACCGGCAAGGAAGAAACCCCGGCAACTGACTCGCTGAAGACCGACACCTTGGCCGACGAAACGGCAAGTACCTATTTCTCCGCCATCGACAGCTACCTGATCAGCAACATCGGCAGCCAGTATGCCAAGGGAGATTTCTGCGTGCCATCGCACCCCATTGTGGCTGTCGACGAGAAAAATCCCGAGGACATTCTGGTGTGGGGCGACTTCTGGGTATTCAACTATAACCTGGCGGGCGACACGCTGAAAACCGTCTCAGGAGGTGCCCATCCCGGACTGATGCATATCCGGCAAACTGAAAAGGGGTTCGAGGTGACGGCCTTCGACCAGGTGGAAGACGGCTCGGGCTATCTGCCCAGCGCCAAACGCATCTTCGGCGACAACTACCATGCCTTCCGCGTGGTCAGCAGCGATGCCGACAAGCGTGAGAGGCTGCGCGCCGAAACCTTGTCAGAATATGTTAAGAAGAACGGCATTGCCGCCACTATGTTTATGGACTTCGGCTGGCCGCCCGTACCCCTGAACAAATAAGGGGAAACCATTACCGAAAGACTAGCCGTCAGCCAGGCAAGCCTGCAATTGCAGGAACGAATTCGCAGAACATGAAAAAATATTGTAAAAACTTTCATGTTTTGGAAATATATTTGTATTTTTGCACTTTGAAACCTAAATTGCAAAAGACATGTTCAGAAAAGAAATCTACATAGAACGGCGCCAAGAGCTGAAAAGGCGCATGCAAAGCGGCATCGTGGTGCTCTTCGGCAACAACGAGGCACCTTGCAACTATCCCGGTAACGCCTACTACCCCTTCCGTCAAGACTCCACCTTCCTTTATTTCTTCGGACAGCAGCGCGACGGGCTGGTGGGCATTATCGATATTGACAACAACCGCGAGACGCTCGTTGGCGACGACATCGACATCGAGGACATCGTGTGGTTTGGTTCTGTCGACTCGGTGAAAGACATGGCCGGCCAAGTAGGCGTGGAGCACACGGCGCCGATGAGCAGCCTGAAGTCGATTTGCAACGAAGCTCTCAGCAAGAAGCGCCGGATTCATTTCCTCCCACCCTACCGCCACGACACGATGATTCAGATCTACGACCTGCTGGGCATCCATCCCTCGCAGCAGAGGGAAGAGGCCTCGGTGGAACTCATCATGGCCGTGGTGCACATGAGGGAAATAAAGTCTGCCCTGGAAATAGCTGAGATTGAGAAGGCCTGTGCCGTGGGCTACGAGATGCACACAACGGCTATGAAACTGACGCGCCCGGGACTGACCGAGAAGTATGTAGGCGGACAGGTCGACGGCATGGCTCACTCGCTGGGTATGCACGAGAGCTTTGCCACCATCTTCACCCAGCACGGCGAAATCATGCACGGCAATCCTTCGTTCAATAAACTGGAGGAAGGCCGTCTGGCGCTCTGCGACGCAGGAGCCGAAAACGAGGAATTCTACTGTTCCGACAACACCCGCACCTATCCCGTCAGCGGAAAGTTCACCCAGCGGCAGCTGGAAATCTACAGCATTGTGGAGGCCTGTCACGATTATGTGCTTGATGTTGCCAAGCCCGGCATCCTGTGGTATGACGTGCACATGGAGGTGTGCCGCCTGATGACGAGCCGGCTGAAAGAAATCGGACTGATGAAGGGCGATGTTGACGAGGCCGTTGCAGCCGGAGCCCATGCCATGTTCCTGCCCCACGGACTGGGCCACATGATGGGCATGGACGTGCACGACATGGAAGGACTGGGACAAAACTACGTGGGCTTTGATGATGAGATTCAGCCCTCTACCCAGTTCGGCACCAATTGCCTGCGTTGCGGCAAGCGCCTGAAAGAGGGTTTTGTGATGACCGACGAACCGGGCATCTACTTCATTCCCGCACTTATCGACGACTGGCGCAGTCAGGGACTCCATAAGGATTTCATCAACTACGAGCTGCTTGAAACCTACAAGGACTTCGGCGGCATACGCATCGAGGACGACATCCTGATTACGGCCGACGGCTGCCGCTTCCTCGGCGAGAAGCGCATTCCCTACCACCCCGCAGAGATGGAGGACTTCATGGCAAAATAAGACCGTTATTACAGAAAATTCACTAATTAAACAACAAAATAAGCAAAATGAAAAATTTGATGATTTTTACACTTGCAGCCATGATGACTGTTAGTGTGCAGGCAGCAGAAAAGAAGGATTCGGTGAATCCCAACAAGCCGGTGTTTACCACCATCAAGGAACTGCCTATCACCAGCGTGAAGAACCAGAACCGCTCAGGCACGTGCTGGGCCTACTCCACCCTCTCGTTCTTTGAGAGCGAAATCCTGAAAAAGACGGGCAAGACCTACGACTTGAGCGAGATGTTTGTGGCCAGCAAGGACTATATGGACCGCGCTTGGCTGACCGTACGCATGCATGGCGACAGCCAGTTCTCGCAGGGCGGCTCGGCAGGCGACGTGCTCGTCATCCTGCGCGAGAAAGGTATCGTTCCAGAGTCGGCCATGGCTGCTCCCGGCAGCATGACTGGCGACTCATTGGCCAACTTCAACGAGTTCTTCTCGGTAATGTCACCCTATGTTGACGCCGTCAGCAAGAGTTCTGCCAAGAAGATGTCGGGACAATGGGCCGTGGGTCTGCAGGGCATTCTCGACGCCTACCTGGGCAAGTGCCCCGAAGAGTTTACCTACGAGGGCAAGAAATACACCCCGAAGAGCTTCGCCCAGAGTCTGGGCCTCAACTGGGACGACTATGTGAGCATCACCAGCTATACCCACCATCCGTTCTATACCGACTTCGCCGTTGAGGTGCAGGACAACTGGCGCTGGGAGCGCTCGTACAACGTTCCTATGGACGAGATGATGCGCATCATCGACAACGCGCTGGCTAACGGCTACACCATCGCATGGGGCGGCGACGTCAGCAGCGACGGCTTCACCCGCGACGGACTGGGCATCGCCGTTGACGACAAGGCTACACAGTCTCTGGCTGGCAGCGACCAGGCCAAGTGGACCAAAATGACTGCTGCGAAGAAAAAGAGCGTCATCGACTCGCTGGGCGTGAAGGCTCCCGAGATTGTACCCACGCAGGAACTGCGCCAGCAGGAGTTCGACAACTGGACACTGACCGACGACCACGGCATGCACATCTACGGCATCGCCAAGGACCAGAACGGCAAGGAATACTACATGGTGAAGAACTCTTGGGGCGACACCGGCGAATACAAAGGCATCTGGTATATGACCAAGGCTTTTGTGGCTGCCAACACCATGGACTACCTGGTAAACAAGAACGCAATTCCTAAAGACATCCGTAAGAAACTGGGTATCTGATAACGTGCAAACGTTAAAAAAGCAGTGATTTTTGAAATTTTTCTTCAGAAATCACTGCTCTTTCGTTTTTATTTGTTAACTTTGGAGCGATTTATGTGCATACTGCACTAACCCGATATATACCCGTTTCAACAGCGGCCCCCACATGAAAGAAAATAAAAACGATATAAATGCATTTCAAATGGAATTACGAAGCACCTACACCACAACAGATTCAGGCGGCTGAAGACCTCGGCGGTAAGCTGGGCATAAACCCTCTGCTGGCGCAGATACTGCTGCGCCGGGGAATCACGACAGAGTCGGCAGCCAAGCGATTCTTCAGGCCCCAGCTTAACGACCTCATCAATCCCTTCTTGATGAAGGACATGGATGTGGCTGTTGACCGGCTAAACGATGCAATGGGGCGCAAAGAACGCATCATGGTATATGGCGACTACGATGTGGACGGGTGCACGGCAGTAGCACTGGTGTATAAATTCCTGCAGCGTTTCTATTCCAATATCGAATACTATATCCCCGACCGCTACGACGAGGGATATGGCGTAAGCAAGAAAGGAATAGACTATGCCAAGCAGGTTGGTGTGAAACTTATTATTATCCTCGACTGCGGCATTAAGGCCATCGAGGAAATTGCCTATGCCAAAGAGCAGGGCATAGACTTTATTATCTGCGATCATCACGTTCCCGACGATGTGATGCCGCCGGCGGTAGCCATTCTGAATCCGAAGCGCCCCGACGATCCCTATCCCTTCAAGCATCTCTGCGGATGCGGAGTGGGCTTCAAGTTCATGCAGGCTTTTGCCAAGAACAACGGAATACCTTTCTCACAGCTTATCCCGCTGCTCGACTTCGTGGCCGTGGCCATTTCGGCCGACATTGTGCCGGTGGTCGACGAGAACCGCATTCTGGCCTATCACGGACTGAAGCAGCTGAACCAGAATCCGACGGTGGGACTGAAGGCCATCATCGACATCTGCGGACTGTCCGGACGCGACATCTCGATGAGCGACATCGTGTTCAAAATCGGACCTCGCATCAATGCCTCGGGCCGTATGGAGAACGGAAAAGAAAGCGTTGACCTGTTGGTAGACAAGGACTTCAGCGACGCGCTCGACAAGGCCAAGCATATCAATGGCTACAACGAGTTGCGCAAGGACATCGACAAGCAGATGACCGAGGAAGCCAACCAAATCGTGGCACGCATAGAAACCCAGCAACGGCGGAAGTCGATTGTGCTCTACGACGAGAACTGGAAGAAAGGAGTCATCGGCATCGTGGCATCGCGACTCACCGAAATCTACTACCGTCCCACGGTGGTTATCACCCGCGACGGAGAACTGGCCACAGGCTCGGCACGCTCCATTGCAGGATTCGACGTGTACAGCGCCATTAAAAGCTGCCGCGACCTGCTGGTCAACTTCGGCGGCCACACCTACGCTGCCGGCATCACGCTGAGATGGAAAGACGTGCCCGAATTCCGCGACCGTTTCCAGCACTATGTGGAAAACCATATCATGCCGCAGCAGACGGAAGCCACACTCGACATCGACGCCGTCATCGACTTCAAGGATATCACCCGCAAGATGCACAACGACCTGAAGCGCTTCGGACCCTTCGGACCGGAAAACCAGAAGCCGCTCTTCTGCACCAAGAACGTTTACGACTTCGGCACCTCGAAAGTCGTGGGACGCGATCAGGAGCACATCAAACTGGAACTTGTGGATTCGAACTCCAACAACGTGATGAACGGCATCGCCTTCGGCCAGAGTGCCTCGGCACGCTACATCAAGAGCAAGCGCGCCTTCGACATTGCCTTCACCATCGAAGACAACATCTACAAACACGGCGACGTGCAGCTGCAAATAGAAGACATCCGGCCTTCAGAAAGCGACGAGTAAAGGGGCGATGAGCGAGAATACTTTCTCAAAAATCCAGAACATCCTGCAAACCTACTGGGGCTACGAAGATTTCCGTGGCATCCAGCGGGAGATTATTGAGAGCATCATGGACGGCCACGACACGCTGGGACTGATGCCCACCGGCGGCGGTAAGAGCATCACCTTCCAGGTGCCCGCCCTGGCTCAGCATGGAGTGTGCGTGGTCATCACGCCGCTCATCGCATTGATGAAGGACCAAGTGGAACACCTGCGACGGCATGGAGTCCAGGCGGCCGCCATCAACAGCAGCATGAGCCGCGAAGAAATCATCGTAACGCTTGAGAACGCCGTATTCGGAGGAGTGAAACTGCTCTACGTCTCACCCGAACGGCTCAGCAGCGAACTGTTCCAGAAAAAGCTTTCCCACATGCACGTGAGCTTCATCACCGTCGACGAAGCCCATTGCATTTCACAATGGGGCTACGATTTCAGGCCCTCCTATCTTGAAATCAGCAAACTCCGGAAACTGAAGCCTGACGCTCCCGTGCTGGCACTTACTGCCACCGCCACCCCCGAGGTCATCGAAGACATCCAGCGCCAGCTCACCTTCAACGCCCAACATCCATCACCCAGCACCCAACACCCAACATCCAACACCCAACACCCATCACCCAACACCCAGCCCACCTTCAACGTCTTCCGCATGAGCTACGAGCGGAAGAATCTGGCCTATATCGTGAGGCAGACGCCCGACAAAGAACAACAGCTGCTTCATATACTGAACCAGGTGGAAGGCTGTGCCATCGTCTATGTGCGCAGCAGAAGGAAAACAAAACAGATAGCCGAACTGCTTGAAAAGAACGGCATCAGCGCGCTCTACTACAATGCAGGACTCGACAGCACGGTGAGAGACGAGCGACAGCAGCAATGGCAGCAGAACGAGAAGCGCGTGATGGTGGCAACAAACGCCTTCGGCATGGGAATCGACAAGCCCGACGTGCGACTGGTGGTCCACATGGACTGCCCCGATTCGCTGGAAGCCTATTTCCAGGAAGCAGGACGTGCAGGGCGCGACGGACAGAAAAGCTACGCCGTGCTGCTCTTCAACGGGCACGACAAGGCAAAACTGTCGAAGCGAGTGGCCGACAACTTCCCCGACAAAGAATATATCAGAGAGGTTTACGAGCACCTGGCCTATTTCTTCCAGATAGCCATGGGCGACGGCTATAATGTGACGCGCGAGTTCGACATCGACCTCTTCTGCCGCACGTTCAAGCACTTCCCCATTCAGGTGGACTCGGCGCTGAAAATACTCTCACGCTCAGGCTATCTCGACTACGACGAGAACAACGACAACAGCGCCCGCATACACTTCCTGCTCAACCGCCACCAGCTGGACCACCTTGAGAATCTCAGCATTAACGAAGACAAGGTTATCACCACCTTGCTACGCAACTACGGAGGAATGTTCAGCGACTTCGAGTACATCAACGAAATGCTCATTGCACGGCAGTCGGACCTTACGCAACAGCAGGTGTATATGATACTGAAGAATCTCTCGCAACGGCGCATCCTGCATTTCATCCCCCATCGCAAAGTGCCCAGCATCACCTATCTGCGGTCGCGCGAGGAAAAGGATAGGCTCGTCATCCCTGCTTTTGTATACGAAGACCGCAAGGCAGAATTCCAGAAACGCGTGAAATCGGTTATCGAATATGCCACCAACGACAACGTCTGCCGTTCCCGTCAGTTGCTCCGCTATTTCGGTGAAACAAACACCAGCGACTGCAACCAATGCGACGTCTGCCTTTCGCATAACGGAGAACTGGTTACCAAAGACGGTTTTACGGCTGCAAGGGAAAGCATTCTGAAACTGCTGGGCGACCACAAGCCCCACCACATCACAGAAATCAGCGGCATCCCGCTATCTACCGACGATATCGATGCTGCCCTCAAACGGATGATGAACGAAGAAGAGATAGTATTTGCCGACGGTTGCCTGATGCTGAAGGCCGGCAACTGACAGCACAAAAAAATGCCAGGCGCAAGCATCATCCAAAAGGACTAGCCAACGCCTGGCACCATATTTCAAAAACCTATAATTAAGATTCTCTTTGAGTGCCCTTCGGGCAGAAATCTTACAAATCTTATCCAAAATCAAACATTTTATTTTTGATAATATTTGTTAGATTTCTCGCCGTAGGCGACTCCCAAAAAGTCTTCCGAAGTAGAACTATATTAATTGTTCTCGGGACGCAGTTTGCGAACGGTAACGCCGGCACGCCACATTTCCTGGTTGCGCATGGCTTCCAGCTCTTTCTCCAGACCTTCACGATAGTCGGGCTTAGAGTTGGCATCGATGGAAATCTGAGCCTCGTTGCCAGTAATCACGCTGTAGTACAGCCACTCCATCACGGGCTTGATGGCGTCGTGGAAACGTGGAGCCCAGTCTAATGCGCCACGCTGAGCCGTGGTAGAGCAGTTGGCATACATCCAGTCCATACCTTTTTCGCCGAACAACGGGCCAAGGCTCTGAGTGAGCTCCTCGACGGTCTCGTTGAAAGCCTCCGAGGGAGAGTGTCCATGCTCGCGCAGCACCTCATACTGTGCCAGCAGCAGACCCTGGATAGCACCCATCAGCGAACCGCGCTCGCCGGTAAGGTCGGAAGTGGCCTCACGCTGGAAAGTGGTCTTGAACAGATAGCCTGCACCGATACCGATACCGAAGGCAAGCGTCTTCTCCTCAGCATTGCCGCTGGCATCCTGATACACAGCGTAAGAGCAGTTCAGGCCGCGGCCCTCGCAGAACATGGTGCGCAGGCTCGTTCCGCTACCCTTCGGGGCAACCATGATGACATCCACATCCTCGGGAGGAACCACACCCGTGCGGTCGCTCCAGTTGATGGCGAATCCATGGCTGTAGTAGAGCGTCTTACCCTTCTTGAGATATTTCTTAATGGTGGGCCAAACCTGTACCTGTCCAGCATCGCTCAGAAGCATGCAGAGGATAGTACCCTTCTCGGCAGCCTCCTCGATAGAGAACAATGTTTTGCCGGGCACCCATCCGTCGGCCACAGCCTTCTCGTAGGTCTTTCCCTGACGCTGACCGACGATGACATTGAAGCCATTGTCGCGCAGGTTGCAAGCCTGACCAGGTCCCTGAACGCCATAGCCGATCACGGCTATCACTTCGTTCTTCAATACTTCACGTGCTTTCTCCAAAGAGAACTCTTTGCTGGTGACTACGGTTTCGATTACGCCACCAAAATTCATTTCTGCCATAATAAATGGAATTTTTAATTGTTATACTTGTCCCTATGAATCGCGCCTGCTTTCACGAAACAGTCCTTTTGTAGATCCATCCCCTCCCTGCACGAGAGAGCGGCTCGGGGTTAACTGATAATTTCAAGTTGCAAAGGTAGCAAATTAAATGTAGATAAGTGAGAATCTTATACAAATTTAACTTTGCTCCGGCAAGTCTCCACCTCATCGCCGCTGCCGGCCACCGTCTTGGTGATGCGTATTTTATAGCACAGCTCCTCGTCGGCATCCTCCTCCTGGTAGAAGTTCAGGCGGTCGCCCTGGTGTGCCTCGGCCACATAGGCAATGTCGAAGCGCTTCAGCGGATGCTCCTTATACCAGTCCAGCGGAAAGAGGTCGAGCACATGCTCTATGTATTTCACCGAATTAATGTGTCCGTTAATGTCAACGTCGTTATAGAAAGTGTCGATGCTGCGCACCAGTCGGGCGTTGTCGTCCATCTGCACGCGGGTGAGCTTCGTCATGGGGTTCACCTTGTCCTTCTCCACCCATTTCATGATGGCGCCATCGTCTATGTCGAATATGTTGGTGGGCTGGCGTGTCTCGGTGTCAATCATTGCCCAGATGCTGCGCCCGTAGCCAAACACCTTGGCATTGTCAGGATTGTCGCCGTCGGCAGCCACCACGCGGAAGTTGCGCTGGGTGAAATAGCGCATGGCACTCTCCACCCACGTCTCCACATAGAATTTCTGGTATTGTGCCGGCATCTCGTCCATTTCGATGGCCAGGCGCGACAGCACCCACGTTTTCCTGATGCTGTTCAGGAAATCCATGCCGAAGCCACGGTCGCGGCTGTGGAAATCGGCGGCATTGAGCATGTGGTTGCCCAGGTGTCCTATGAACAGCCGATGGCTGAAGTCGCAATGAAACGGCTCAGCCATTTCCAGATATCTTCCTACTTTATCCATTTCCTTCATTTCTTGCCGTTGCCTTACTTCTCGTCGGCCGCGGCCATCCTTTTCTGTCGCTGCCGCTCCTGCTCGTCCAGGAAGTCTGAAACCTGCTCCACGGTGCTGCGCGTCACGGCAATACGTCCGCTACGCGTATATTGCAGCACACAGCCGAACTTGTCCAGCGCATAGTATAGGTCGGTTATCTCTTCAGTCTTTCCCGAGAGCATCACCGAGCAGAACGTGGGGTTCACCTCCATGATGTGCGCATCGGCCCTGCGGCACAGGCGCGATATCTCAGGGTTCTCCAGCACCACCGGCGTGCTGAGCTTATACAGTCCCACCTCGCGGATGAAGAGTTCCTCGTCGGTATAGTAATTGGCCTTCACCACATCTATTTTCTTCTCTATCTGCTTGGTAATCTTCACTATCTGGTCTTCGTCGCTGTAGGCCGTGATGGTGTACTTATGCACATGCGGAATGCTCGATGCCGATACATTCAGACTCTCGATGTTCACCTGCCGGCGCGTGAATACGGCCGTTATCTGGTTCAGAATACCTGCAATGTTCTCAGAGTATACCAGCAATGTATATAATTTCTTTTCTTCCACTTCACTAATGGTTTCTGGTTTCAAAATCAAATCTCGAGCATCATCTTGTCGACGTCCATTCCCGGCGGCGTCATCGGCAGTATGTTGTCGTCTTCCAGTATGGCGCACTCCAAGACGAAGGGGCCTTCGGTGGCCAGCATCCTCTCCACGGCAGCCTTCAGCGTGCTGCGGTCGGTAACGGCCTCGTAGGGTATGCCATAGCCCTTGGCTATCAGTTCGTAGCAGGGATTCATCATCCGCGTGAAACTCTTGCGGCGCTCGAAGAACATGTCCTGCCACTGGCGCACGTTGCCCAGATAGTTGTTGTTCATCATAATCATCTTCACCGCACTCTGCTGCTCCATGATGGTGCCCAGTTCCTGAATGTTCATCTGGAAACCGCCGTCGCCCATGAAGCACACCACCGTGCGGTCGGGGGCGCCAAACGTGGCACCAATGGCGGCAGGCATGCCATAGCCCATGGTTCCCAGCCCTCCGCTGGTACAGATGCTGCGCTTCTTGTTGAACTTGAAATAGCGGGTGGCGAAAAGCTGGTTCTGACCCACATCCGTCACCAGCACGGCATCGCCCTTGGTGGCCTCGGCCACGGCATTCACCACCTCGCCCATCAGCAGCGGGCCCTCGGTGGGATGAATGGCGGGCTCTATCACTTTCTCCTTCTCGCGCTCGGCCAGCGGATTGAAACTGTCTTTCCACTCCTGGTGGCTGTTTTTCTTGAGCAGCGCGGTAATGGCAGGCAGCGACTCCTTGCAGTCGGCCACCACGGCCACGTCGGTCTTCACGTTCTTGTCTATCTCGCTCTTGTCGATATCCAGGTGTATCACCTTAGCCTGCTTGGCATAGGTCTTCAAGTTGCCCGTCACGCGGTCGCTGAAGCGCATGCCTATGGCTATCAGCACGTCGCATTGCTGCTCCTTCAGGTTGGGCGCATAGTTGCCGTGCATGCCCAGCATGCCCACGTTCAGCGGATGACTGCTGGGCAGTGCCGACAGTCCTAGCATGGTTCGTCCGGCGGGGATATCGGCTTTTTCCAGGAATGCCTTCAGTTCTTCCTGTGCATTTCCCAGTTCCACGCCCTGCCCCACCAGCGCCAGCGGCTTCTTGGCATCGTTGATCAGCTGGGCAGCCTTTTCCACCAGCTTGGTGTCCAGCTTTGGATAGGCCACATACGAGCGCACGAAGTCAGCCTTCACCGGCTCGAACTCCACCTTCTCGGTCTGTGCATTTTTTGGAAAGTCAAGCACCACAGGCCCCGGCCGTCCGCTCTTGGCAATATAGAAAGCCCTGCTCACCGCCCAGGCAATATCCTCGGCATGGCGTATCTGGTAGCTCCACTTCGATATCGGCTGTGCCAGGCCCACCAGGTCAACCTCCTGAAAGGCATCCGTTCCCAATGCTCCTATAGGCACCTGTCCGGCTATCACCACAATCGGCGTCGAGTCGAGCATGGCATCGGCCACACCCGTCAGCGTGTTCGTTGCTCCCGGACCGCTTGTCACCAGGGCCACGCCCACTTCACCGCTCACGCGGGCAAAGCCCTCGGCAGCATGGGTTGCTCCCTGTTCATGACGAACCAGAATATGGTCGAACGCTTTTTTCTCGCCACGCGTATAGTCGTAGAGTGCGTCGTAGACAGGCATGATGCTTCCTCCGGGATAGCCGAAGATGGTCTTCACCCCCTCAGCCTTCAGGGCACGCATCAAAGCCTCCGAGCCTGTTATCTTCTCTTTCATAGTCAGTCTATAATTCTTACACCACCTTTATCAGCACTTGAAACGCTCTGGGCGTAGGCCCTCAGCGCCTTTGTCACCACGCGGTTGCGCTTCAGCGGCTGCGGCTGGCGTGCTGCCAGTTCCTCGTCGCTCAGCTTCACGCTGATGCTGCGGCTGGGTATGTCAATCACAATAATGTCGCCGTCCTTTATCTTGCCTATGTTTCCTCCGGCAGCTGCCTCCGGCGAGATGTGTCCGATGCTCAGTCCCGAAGTGCCGCCCGAGAAACGGCCGTCGGTAATCAGCGCACACTCCTTGCCCAGGTGCATGCTCTTAATATAAGAGGTGGGATAAAGCATCTCCTGCATGCCGGGACCGCCCTTCGGGCCTTCGTGGGTAATCACCACGCAGTCGCCGCTCTTCACCTTTCCGCCCAGTATTCCCTCGCAGGCATCTTCCTGAGAGTCGAACACCACGGCCGGACCTTCAAAGTGCCACAGCTCGGGAGCCACGCCGGCGGTCTTCACCACGCAGCCGTCCTGGGCAATGTTGCCAAACAGTATGGCCATGCCGCCGTCTTTGGTGTAGGCATGCTCTATGTCGCGTATGCAACCGTTCTCGCGGTCGGTATCGAAACTCTTGTAGTAGGTTTCCTGTGCGCCCAGCTCGTTGCAGAACTTGCCGGCAGGGGCCGAGAGGAAAATCTGTGGAGCGGTCAGGTCAGCGTTCTCGTCAGCCGTTTCAGCCCCGGTGACGGGCAGTTCGGCGTAAGTCTTGTTCACGCTGTATGCCTCAATATCCTCTTTCAGCGTATGTCCGTTCACACGCTTCAGGCTGGTGTCAATCAGTCCGCCCTTGTCCAGTTCGGCCATCAGTCCCATCACGCCGCCGGCTCGGCCAAACTCCTGCACGCTGTACTTCTGACTGTTAGGAGCCAGTTTCACCAGGAAGGGCGTCTTGCGCGAGAGGGCGTCTATGTCGTTCATCGTGAAGTCCACCCCAGCCTCCTGTGCCACGGCCAGCAGGTGCAGCACCGTGTTGGTAGAGGCGCCCATGGCTATGTCCATTGTCATGGCGTTCAGGAAAGCCTGGCGGGTGGCAATGCTGCGTGGCAGCACGCTCTCGTCGCCATCCTCGTAGTAGGCCATTGCGTTCTTCACAATCAGTCGGGCCGCCTGTCTCATCAGTCGCTCACGGTTCTTATGCGTGGCCAGAATGGTGCCGTTGCCGGGCAGCGACAGGCCGATGGCCTCCGTCAGGTTGTTCATCGAGTTGGCGGTGAACATTCCCGAACAGCAGCCGCAGCCGGGACAGGCGCGGTTCTCTATCTCCTGCAGGTCGGTATCGCTCACGGTGGGGTCGCCGCCCTTAATCATGGCAATCACCAGGTCAAGGTTCTCGCCCTTGTACTGGCCGGCCTCCATCGGACCGCCGCTCACGAATACCGCCGGAATATTCAGTCGCATGGCAGCCATCAGCATGCCCGGTGTAATCTTGTCGCAGTTCGAGATGCAAATCATGGCGTCCGCCTTGTGGCCGTTCACCATATATTCCACCGAGTCGGCAATGATGTCGCGCGAGGGCAGCGAGTAGAGCATGCCGTCGTGTCCCATGGCAATGCCGTCGTCTATGGCGATGGTGTCGAACTCAGCGGCA
>JAFWQT010000144.1 GCA_017508965.1 Prevotella sp.
ATTTCGTTCTGGCGTAAGCAAGCCAAGCCTTCCTGTCCGTTGTGGGCCAGGTAGACATTGTACTCCGACGATAGAATCTTCTCCATCAGTAAAAGTAGTTCCTCGTTGTCCTCCACCAATAGCACGTTGTATTTCTGTTTAGGGGACTGCGGTTGCTCAGTTGGTTCCTCTACATCCTCGACCAATGGCTCAGCATTCGTCAGACTTTGGGGTATTGTGGGCGAAGAACAGGTGTCGATTTCATCTGCCTTATAGAAGCGTTCCTCTATCGGCAGGCTGATGATGAATGTGGCACCATGGCCCAGTTCACTCTCTACGGTGATGGTTCCGTGGTGCAACTGCACCAGGTCATGAACCAACGAGAGGCCAATGCCCGTGCCAATGGTATTGAACTGGCGGTGGCTTCCTTCATAGAAACGCTTGAACAAGTCTTTTTGAATTTCGTGTGAGATGCCAGGGCCATTGTCTTTTACCGTGAGCAGAACGAATCCTTCGCGTTCGGGATGGGATGCCAAAGTGACGTTTACGTTCTCGTCAGGCACACTATACTTGGCAGCATTCGACAGTAGGTTGTAGATGATCTTATCTAATTTGTCGGGATCGAAATAGGCCATCATGGGTTGTTGGGCGCTGTCGAAGCTGAAAGTCATGCCTTTTTGCTTCGTGAGTGGAAGGAAATTGTCGACGCAACGCTGGAGGAACAACGCAAGGTCACCGCGCGAAACCTTCAACTGCAGGTTGCCCGTCTCAGCCTTGCGGAATTCCAATATCTGCTGCAACAGACGTATCAGGCGGTTGATGTTGTTGGTCATTACCTTGTAGGTGTCCTTGTGGGTGGGGGCCTGCTGCTTGAGATTCTCTATAGAAGCCGAGATGATGGTAAGTGGAGTGAGTAGTTCATGAGTGATGTTGGTGAAGAACTGCAACTTGGCGTGGTTCAATTCTTCACTTTTGGCCTGTTCCAGTTGGCGCATATCTAGTTCGTGGCGCAGGCGAATGCGGTTATGTACCATCTGATAGAGATAGTAGGCGGCACCCAATAGCAATAATAAGTATAAGGTATATGCCCACCAGGTTTCGTAGGGAGCGGGCTGTCGGCGAATGGTTAGCGTGGCTACCTGATCGCTCCACAGGCCGTTTTCGTCAGTGGTCTTCACTTCGAAGCGATAGGTGCCTTTCTCCAATTTATTGTAGAAGGCTGTATTGACACCTGCCGGGAGGTATACCCAGTCTTGGTCGACACCGGAGAGACGGTATGCATAGCGTATCTGAGAGGTGTTCTCGTAGTTCAGCGACGAGAAATGAATCTCGAGGTTTTGCTCGTCAGGCCGAATGGTCACCTTCTGTAGAGACTCACCCTTGCGGTCGGAATTGAAGAAAAGACTGGTGCCCATCACCTTCACGTCGGTAATCAAGGGGACGACGTGATGCAACAGATTCTCCATGTCTTGTGTAGGTTTTAGCGACACGAATCCTGGGATGCCTCCTATAAATAGCGTACCTTCGGCATCCTGATAGTAAGAATGGGGCAGGAATAAGGCAAAATGGATGTTCTCGGTGCTAGCGTTGAACGTGCGGAAGGCTCCGCTGCGGGGATTGAATTCCTTTAGTTCCTGACTGGTCAGAATCCAGATGTGGTCGTAGTGGCCTGCTACTACGTCGTTGATCTTGTTGCCTTTCAAACCGCATGTTTCGCTAAAGTCACGGAAACGGTCGGCCTTCGCGTCATACGACAGAATTTCGCCCTTGTCGGTGGCCATCCAGAGAATGCCGTCGGAAGTGGCTGTGAGGGAGACAAAATCGGTGCGCTGCCCGTGGCGGGTTATGTTGCCGTCAGCACCTATTTGCAACAGCCCGCCATTATCTTGTATACCCCAGATACTGCCGTCGGCCAGTTGCAGCATATGAGTGACATTGCCGCAGCTGGCATTGGCAATCGTCAACTTCTTGCTGGTTGTGTCATAGCGATAGAGTCCTATGTTTGTTGCAATCCATAGATGCCTGCCCCGGTCTTCAAACAGGTAGAAGACGTATCCAGGGTTGCCAGAAACCGAGGAGAGTTCTATCTCTTCGCAAATCGACATCTCCATGTTGTGCTGTGTAAGCCCTACCACCTTTGTAGTGTATTCGCCTGCCACCCACACTTCGTCCTTGTTGGGTGACTTTAATAAAGTGGAAATAACGAGGAAAGGTTCTTCCTTCACCTTCTCGAAATCCGTGAAGATTCGTATCTGCTCTTTTACGGCATCATACAGGCAAAGACCAATGCGCCTTTGGAACATCCAGAACACGTTTTTGTCGTCCTTGCATAGGCGCTCAATGGTGGGTTTCCACTTGATGCGTTCCTCTAAAGTTCCGATGGTGTAAGATTGCACATTTTCATCACCGAAAGTGATGAAGAAGTTATTGTCGTCTCTCGCTGTTACCCACAGATTGCCCTTCCGGTCCTTGATGATGTCGCATAGGGCTTTATTACGTTGGGGTAAAAAGGCCGAAGTGTCTATTTGCTCCAACGTGCCGTCTGCAGAAATGCGGAATACGAACAGGTCGCTCCATGAAGTGATCCAAAGGTAGTTGAAGGTGTCGTCCTGCACGATGCTCATGGCTGTTCTCGCAGTCAGGCCGCTAACAGTAGTGGGAAGTTTCTGTCCTACGTAGCGTTGGC
The DNA here is from genome assembly GCA_017508965.1 of Prevotella sp. GTDB lineage: Bacteria > Bacteroidota > Bacteroidia > Bacteroidales > Bacteroidaceae > Prevotella. The sequence continues at coordinate 2,666 of JAFWQT010000144.1, forward strand.
TTTTATCTTTGTTTGTCGGATCCAAACGTATGATGGAATGCTCCCATGAAGCCAACCAGTAGTATCCGTGTTTCTTATCTTGTACGATACCGCTGATACGGTCGGCGTAGGGATAGAATAGGCTGAACTTGCCCGTTCTCTTATTCCATCGGTAGAGACCTTTGCCAGATAGTGAGAGCAAAAGTTGCCCTTGTAGGTCTTCATATAGTACGAACTCTTTGCCGGCACCCGGAATACACTCTAACGGGTAGCGAGTCAGTTTTCCATTTCTCTCGACCCTGAAGAGTATGCGCGTACTGCTAACCCAGGCCGTTCCGTCAGAAGCCATGAGTATGTTGTCCACATATCTCTCTTTCATATCTTCATTATTGAAGGCCATTATGCGATAGGTCTGCTTGTCCAGTATGTATAAACCTCTGTTAGTGCCTATCCATATGCGGTTAGCCACACTGTCCTCAGCCAGGCTGGTGATGTTGTTGCTCTTCAGCGCCATCCCCACGTTCAGGAAGTCGTTCCTAAAGGTTTGCACACTGTAACCGTCGTCACGGCACAGTCCGTCCTGTGTGCCATACCAAAT